>NZ_CDWRCL010000316.1:0-3397 GCF_977927575.1 Frankia sp. CcCS3 | reverse complement strand
AGATCCGATACACACCCGTAACATGCGCCGTGCCACCATCCGGCCGGTGGGCTGCTCTGCCAGCCGATCTGCCAGCCGATGGATTCGGCGCATCCGAGCGGTGTCCCGCACGAACCACCGGCTGGTCGCGCTCGCACTGGCTACCGCCTCCGGGGGATACCGACGGCGATGGCTGTGGACGGACTCCCCCACCTGGATCAGCGCGGTGTGCCGCAGCACGGCGGCACCGTCCACCAACCATCCCATCGACCATCCCGTGGGGCAGACCCACTGGTAGCCGAGTCGACAGGCCGCGCCGATGGCCGAGCCGATATCCAGCACCTCGAGGTCACCGAAAGTGCACAGTCTGGTGGATCGGCCGTACGCTTGCAGGTCCATGACCTGGACATCGGGATGTGAACGTAATCCGACCATCACTGCTTGCAGCGCCAGGCGTGACGTCGAACAGGAGAAGCCATGGGTGACCACTACAGCCAGATTGCGTGACGCACCGGGCACCCGACCGCTCCAGTGATCATGACTCGTGGTCAGGATCTCACGATCCGCCGTAGGTAGTGGCCCGTAGACGGTAGGAGCCGAGTAGGACACTCCGCTATCCTCCCCACATACCGGCCTTCGTTTCATGCCCATGACGATCGTGAGACGCCCAGCGCCGGGCATCGAGTTACTCACCGGGTCGACGCTGCCCCACCACATACCACCTGGAGGAGTCGTCTTGAGCGTCGTCCTTTTGCTCACCAACGCCCCTGGCCCGTCCGCCGAGTCGTTTCCGTCGCTTGGGCTTCTCACCCACACCGTACGGGTCGCCCCGCTCGAGGCGAGCGCGCTGCTGGACGCCCCGCCGGTGGATGTGATCGTGGTGGATGGCCGCCGGGAGCTTGTGATCGCCCGCGGTCTGTGCCGGCTGCTACGCACCACCGGGCTCACCACGCCGCTGCTGGCGCTGGTGACCGAGGGTGGGCTGGCGGCGGTGTCCGCGGACTGGGGAGTCGACGACGTCGTCCTCGATTCCGCGGGTCCCGCCGAGGTCGAGGCCCGGTTGCGGCTGTCCATCGGTCGCGTCGCCGCAGCCGGCGGCACGGCCGAAGCCGGTGTCATCCGGTCCGGCGACCTGTCGGTCGACGAGACCACATACTCGGCCAAGTTGCGGGGCCGGCCGCTCGAGCTCACCTTCAAGGAGTTCGAGCTGCTGAAGTACCTCGCGCAGCACCCGGGCCGGGTCTTCACCCGCGCCCAGCTGTTGCAGGAGGTCTGGGGTTACGACTACTACGGCGGCACCCGCACGGTGGACGTCCACGTCCGGCGGCTGCGAGCGAAGCTCGGCCCCGAGCACGAAGCGATGATCGGCACTGTTCGGCACGTCGGGTACAAGTTCGTCGCGCCGCCCATCGCGCCGCTGCCGGAGAACACCCCCGGGGAGGCCGGCCGGGTCGGCCGTGACGAGTCCCGGACCCCCGAGCGGGTCTGACGTCACCGCGGACACCCGTCCGCCGCGTGGCACCCGGTATCCCGGTATCCCGGTACCCCGGCACCCCAGGCACCGTCAGTAGGACGGCACCGTCGGCGCGAGGCCCAGCTCCCGGCTCCGGAAGCCAGGATTCGGCCTCGCGCCCGGGTTCTCGCGTCCGGGTTCTCGACCGCACCGTCGAAGGCCACCCAGCGTCATACGGTCGTCCGGTGACCTCGCTGAGCTGGCAGCAGACCCTGAGCGCCATGGACGTGGACGACATCGTGAGCCTCCTCGCCGCCGCGGAGCGGGCGGACGGCTCCGGGCCGGTGTCCGAGGACATCCGGCTGGCCCTCCGGCCCGGATTGCGGATCGGCGCGGGCCGGCACCTGCTGGCCGTGTCGGCCGCCGCGGACACGAGCGCCCCGAATATCCCGGACGCCCCTGGTGACCAGGACGCCGCGGACACGTCGACCATGCCGGGCCGCACCCCCGCCCGGCGGATCATCGGCTACGCCCATCTGGGCGGCGTGGACCAGGCGCGGCAGGCCGAGGTGGTCGTCCATCCCGACCACCGCGGGCGCGGCGTCGGCACAGCCCTGGTCGGCGGACTGACCGAGACCCTCGCGGCGCCGTCGTCCCGCCTCGACATCTGGGCCCACGGCGACCTGCCGGCCGCCGCGGCATTGGCTACCCGGCTCACGTTCACTCGCACGAGGGTGCTGCTCCAGCTTCGGCGACCGCTGGCGACCGGGACGCCCCTGCCGGACCCCCGGCTGCCGGCCGGTGTGACGGTCCGCACCTTCGTCCCCGACCAGGACGACCAGGCCTGGCTGGCCGTCAACGCGGCCGCCTTCGCTGATCATCCGGAGCAGGGCCGGTGGGCCCTGGACGATCTGGCCCGGCGCCGGGCCGAGCCGTGGTTCGACCCGCGTGGCTTCTTCCTCGCCGAGCGCGACGGCGCACCCGTCGGCTTCCACTGGACGAAGGTGCACGAGACCGACCAGACGCCGCCACGGAACGCGCAGCCGGGGCCCATCGGCGAGGTCTACGTGGTGGGCGTGCTCCCGGGCGCGGGCGGCGCGGGACTCGGCCGGGCACTCACCCTGATCGGCCTGCGGCATCTGCAGGCCGAGGGGCTCGACTCGGTCCTGCTGTACGTGGACGAGGACAACGTCCGCGCCGTGCGGATGTACACCGGACTCGGCTTCATCACCTACGTCCGCGACGTCTCCTACCACTGGGAGAGGCCGTCCACGGGTTGATCCGGCCTGGTCCGGAAGACCCCCGTGACTCAGGCGCCCTGACGGGTCGCCAAGCCGCGCGCGGGGGCGGAGTCGCCGTGATCGACGTCTATCACGGCACTCAGGTTCGTGACATGCAGCAGGCGATAGGCATCCTCGTTGAGGTTACGCAGCACGAGGCGGCCACCGGCCGACCGCTGACGCTGGTGGGCGAACAGGATGACCGCCAACCCCTGCGAGTCGAGGAAGCTCACCTGCTCCAGATCCACGATGATCTCTTTGACTCCGGCGACCCGTGCGTCGAGCAGTGCCTCGCGCAGGGGATCCAGGGACGAATAGTCGATGTCGCCGGCCGGATACACGACGATGGCATCACGGTCGGTCACCTCAACCCGCACGCTTGGCTCCATGGCTCCGCTTGCGACCGGACGGCGTGAGCGCCACGGGAAGCCGGCCGGGCTGCCTTCCGCGCCGCGCCTTTGGGCAAGCGCGACCATGGCCCCGTACCCCGACCTAGGTACTTCCACACGCGGCCGACCCCGCCGGGGGCGACTTCTCACCGCACGCTCGTCAGCACGCCTGTCCGCGCCCCGCCCGTCGTCATCCGCCCGTCCGTCCCGCATGCTCCCCGCCGCGCGGGATGGGATGACGAGCTGCCCGATGAGAGCGTCTACGCATGGACATCGGATCTGGATCTGTCGCTGAT
>NZ_CDWRCL010000315.1:0-3399 GCF_977927575.1 Frankia sp. CcCS3 | reverse complement strand
ACCCAGTATGGGCCGGTATGGGAATCCCGTTGAGTCTTTTACTCTTGGCCCTCGGCGCCATCCTCGCCTTCGCGGTCCGCTCCGAACCGTCCGGGCTCGACATCACGGCCGTGGGCATCATCCTGATGTGCGTCAGCGCCATTGGGCTCGGCCTCACCCTGTACCGCGACCAGTGGCGCAGAAAGATCGTCGAAGAGTCGGCCGAGAACGGCGTGCCCGCGCTCATGCCGCTCGATGACGGCATCATCGTCGACCCGTCCGCCCCATTCGAGGCCCCGCACCGGCGCGAGCTGGGACTGGCCCCCGAGGAGGATCGTCGGCTGAACCCCTCACGCCACCCGGAGGCGACCTCCGGTGACGGGCAGCCGGCCATCCACGTGCACGTCGAAGGGGACCACCCCGTGTCGCCTCACTGAACCGTGCTCCTTCACCGGTCCGCCTGCCCACCGCCCGGTCCGGTTCCCAGGGCGGTCCGTGGGGACGGACCAGGGAACCGGACCGGGCGCTCGTCCGCGGGGTCGAGCCGGGATGGTCGGTTCAGGAGGTGCGTAGCGGCGGGAACGCCTGATCGAGCTCGTTGCGCATGTCCCGCTTGAGGATGTCGTCGGCATCCGAGGAGGACTGACCCTCGAGTAGGAACCGAGCCACTCGTAGGGTGAGGTCGACCCGCTCAGCCAGGTTGAGCGTGCCGGTGAACCGGCCGCTGGAGTTGGCGGAGGTCAGAACCTTGGCGACGAACTCGTCCGCGGCCTGCAGTGCCTCCACTCGCGTCATGGTTCCACCTCTTTGTGCCGGAAGCCGGTCAGAGGCGCAACCGTACCAGGGAGCGGAATCTGGGCTGTTGTGTGCCCCTCTTGCGTGCAGTGTGCCCGTTTGTGGTCAACTGGTGGATCCGATGAGCCGATCAGGACCAGGCGAGTGCCACCGTGGGATCAGTGAGGACGGCACCCACGTCGGCGAGGACCGCGGAGCCCAGCGCGCCGTCGACGATGCGATGGTCGAACGAGAGCGCCAGCTGTACCACCGTACGCACGGTGAGCTGACCCTCGTGCACCCAGGGCATCGGTCGGATCGAGCCCAGGGCGAGGATCGCCGCTTCGCCCGGGTTCAGGATCGGGGTGCCGATGTCGACGCCGAGGACGCCGACGTTGGTGATGGTGATCGTGCCGCCGCGCAGATCCGCGGGGCTGAGCCGGTCCGCCCTCGCCGCGGTGGTGAGGCCGGCCAGGGCGTGAGCCAGTCCGACGACGTCGAGCCGGCCGGCGTCCGGGATGGTGGGCACGACGAGCCCACGCGGGCCCGCCACGGCGATGCCGAGGTTCACCCGGTCGTACACATGTATCTCCGGCCGGCCACCGTTCCCCGGCCGGCCACCGCCCGCGTCCTCGACCCAGGATGAGTTGATCATCGGGTGTCGGCGAACGGCGATGAGCAGGGCTCTGGCGACGAACAGCAATGCGGTGATCTTGATTCCGGTGAACTCCGGCAGCGCCGCGATCCGGTCCCGGGCGGCCATCGTCGCCGTCGCGTCGACGGTGAGGAACTCGGTGACGTGCGGGGCGGCCGAGACGCTGGTGACCATCGCCTGCGCCATCGACCGCCGGATGCCGGTGACAGGCACGTGCCAGGTACGCGTCTCGGTGGAGAAGGTGGCCCCGGCGGGGACGACGCCGATCGGCGGGGCATCGCGCGTGGGCGGCGCCGCGAGGGGCGCGGTACGGGCGGTGGCACGCACTGCGGCCTCGACGTCGGCCCGGCTGATCGTGCCGTCCGGGCCGGTGCCGGCGAGGGAGGCGAGGTCGACGCCGAGGTCACGGGCGAGCTTGCGGACCGGCGGTTTGGCGAGCCCCGGACCAGCTGTGTGCCCCGGACCGGCTGGCATAGGTGGTCGTCGAGGGCGGCGCCGGCGGCTCTCGGCCGTCCTCGGCCCATAACCCACGAGGACTGGGGTGCGCTCGATGCTGCCAGCGTCCCGGGACGTCGGCAGGCTGTTCCCACCCGTCCCGTTCCCACCCGTCCCGTCGGGTTCGGCGTCGGCGGTCTGGATGGTCAGCAGGGGTGCGCCGACCGCGAGGGTTGTTCCCTCGGCGCCGTGGATCTCGGCCAGGATCCCGGCGAACGGGCTGGGGACCTCGACGACCGCCTTCGCGGTCTCGACCTCGACGAGGGGCTGGTTCACCGTGACGGTGTCCCCGACCTGGGCAAGCCACCGGACGATGTCCGCCTCGGTCAGACCTTCGCCGAGGTCAGGGAGCCGGAACTGTCGCTGCGTCACGGTAACCCCAGTCAGATAGCCGGTTGGTCGGTCCTCATGCTTCTCAGGATGCTCAGTACGCGAAGGAACGGTCCACGGCGTCGAGGATGCGGTCGACGTCGGGGAGGTAGTGGTCTTCGAGGCGGGCCGGGGGATACGGGGTGTCGAAACCGGTGACCCGCAGGACCGGCGCCTCCAGGGAGTAAAACGCCTGCTCCGTCACTCGTGCGGTGACCTCGGCCGACACCGAGACGTTGGACGGTGCCTCGTGGACCACGACCAGCCGGCCGGTCCGGCGTACCGAGTCGAGCACGGGTTCTAGGTCCAGGGGCGAGAGCGTCCGCAGGTCGATGACCTCCAGCGACCGGCTGTCGTCCGCCGCGCTGATCTCGGCGGCGTCGAGGCAGGTCCGCACGGTGGGACCATAGCCGACGAGGGTCGCGTCCGTGCCGGTGCGCACGACCCGGCTGGCGTGCAGTTGGGTGAGCTCGTCCGCGGGCAGTTCGGCGAGGGGGCGCGGGTCGACCACGCCCTTCTCCCAGTACCGCCGTTTCGGTTCGAGGAAGATCACCGGATCGTCGGACCGGATGGCCTGCTGGATCATGTGATGGGCGTCGACCGGGTTCGAGCAGGCGACAACCTTCAGGCCGGCAGTGTGGCAGAAGTACGCCTCCGGCGACTCACTGTGATGCTCGACAGCGCCGATCCCGCCGCCGAAGGGGATGCGGATCGTTACCGGCAGCCGGATCCGGCCGGCCGACCGGTAGTGCAGCTTCGCGAGTTGGCTGACGATCTGGTCGAACGCGGGGTAGACGAACCCATCGAACTGGATCTCACAGACCGGCCGGTAACCGCGCATGGCCAGCCCGATCGCCGTGCCGACGATCGCCGACTCGGCCAGCGGGGTGTCGATGACCCTGGCCTCGCCGAATTCCTGTTGCAGCCCGTCGGTCACCCGGAAGACCCCGCCGAGCTTGCCGACGTCCTCCCCCATGATCAGAACCTTGGGATCGGCGGCCATCGCCGAACGCAGCCCGAGGTTCAACGCCTTGGCCATGGTGACCGGGGCGCGGGCGACCCGCTCACCGACCTCGTCGGAGCGTTGCTCCCCGGCAACGACAGCCCCGCTGGTCACCGGTTCCCCT
>NZ_CDWRCL010000314.1:0-3431 GCF_977927575.1 Frankia sp. CcCS3 | reverse complement strand
CCTACCTGCGGGTCTTCGCCGACCGACCGCACCGGGACCTGCCCGCGATGGTGGAGCCGCACCATCTCATCGAGGCCGATGCCAGCCGGCACTTCGTCGCCTCCCACTTCGCCCGGCCGGGCGCCGAGACCGCCGTCGACGCCGCGCTGCGCATCGACTCGACGATCATGCTCGTTGACGACCCCGTGAAACGGGTCGACAACATGACGATGGCCGCGGGGCTCGAGGCCCGCACCCCCTTCCTCGACCACGAGCTGGTCGAGCTCGCCGCCGCCTGCCCGCCGGAGCTGAAGCTCGCCTCCGGCGGCAAGGGCGTGCTCAAGAACATCGGCCGCCCGCTGATGCCGGTCGACGTCATCGACCGACCCAAGGGGTATTTCCCGGTGCCGGCGATCCGTCATCTCGACGGGCCGTTCCTGGACCGGGTGCGCGAGGCGCTCACCGATCCGGCGGCGAAGACGCGGGGCCTGTTCCGGCCGGTGTGGGTCCGGACGATGCTCGCCGCCCCGAACGACAACCGCACGGCGCTCGGCGCGAACGCCCTGTGGCAGGCCGCGCTGCTCGAGATGTGGCTCCAGACCCACACGGTCGCGTGATCTACGTAGGTCGCACGACCCACGTACGTCGCACGACCGAGTCGCATGATCCCTTGGAGTGACATGATCCGACCCGCGGTGGCGCAGCCGGTGGTGGGACGGCCGGTGGTGGCGCGGCCGGTGGTGGCGCGGCCGGTGGTGACGCGGCCGGTGGTGACGCAGCCGGCGGTGCCGCACACCGTCGACTCCGGGCGTCCCGGCGATCTGTCCGACGCCTGGGTCGCGGCGGCGAGCTGTCGCGCACCGAGTACCGGCCCGCATGGTCGGCTCGCCTTCGTCGGTGATCGCGGCGGCGCCCCCGCGCTGTGGATCCGGGACCCGGACGGCCGGGAGCGCCCGGTCGACACCGGCCCCGGTCAGGTCCGGGCGGTCCTGTGGTCGCCGACCGACGACCGGATCGCCGTCCACGTCGCGCCGGGCGGCGGGGAGCTCACTGAGGTCCGGACCGTCCGGGCGGACGGCGGTGACCTGCGCCACCTGGCCGGCGGCGGGGGGCGGGCCGCCACCCCGGCCCGCTGGACCGACGACGGCCACGGCCTCGTCGTGACCGAGTCCGACCGCTCCGATCCGTCCGGCCGCACCGCCGCGGTGCTGATCGACTCCGGCGGGCGACGGACCCGCCTCGCCGCTGGAGTGGCGCTGCAGGTGTGCGACGGTTCGGGGTGGGGCCCGGCCGGTGGCGGGTACCGCCTGCTGCTGCGGGATGGCCCCCGTGGCGTCCGGCGGGTGCTCGTGGCCGACACCATGATCGCCGTCAGGGAGGGGATTGCCGTCAGGGAGGGGATCGGCGCCGGGGAGGGGATTGCCGCCGGGGACGGGATCGGCGCCGGGGACGGAATCGGCGGGTCATGGCAGGTGCCCGGCGGGACGGCGACCACCGTGACCGGTCGGTTCGTCGCCGACGGCCGTCGCCTGCTGCTGCTGTGCGACATCGGGCGGGACCGAGCCGCGTTGTTTGACGTCCCTGTCGACCCCACGGGCGATCCGGCCGGCGGGCCGCGGGTCCTCGTCGCCCGGGACAACGCCGATCTGGAGCGGTTCGCCCTGCTCGATCCGGATCGGGCGGTCGTCGTCTGGAACGTGGGCGGGCGCAGCGAGCTCGCGCTGGTCGATCTGCCCACCGGACGGTCCCTGACGCTGCCGCCGCTTCCCCGCGACGTCGTCACAGGCGTGCTCGTCCGGCCCGGGGGCCGGGAGCTCGTGCTTGCCCTGGATGGTGCCACCAGGCCGGGGGAGATCTGGACCTGGGATCTCACTGCGCCATCCGCCGGCTACCGTCGGCTGATCTCGCACGCTCCCGTCGAGGCGGTGACTATCCCGGGACCGCGGGTTGTCCTGAATATCGACGTCGACAGCCCGGGATTCGACAGCCCGGAGCCCGCCGCGCCACCCGGGCCACCCGCGCCATCCGGGCCGCCCGCGCCGGCGCGCGTACCCGGGATCCCCGGGCCCCGCACCGGTGACCACCCGCGGCTGGTCCGTCCGGTGCCGTGCGCCCTGCCAGCCCACGACGGCCGGGAACTGTCCGGTTGGTGGTACCGCCCGCACGGCCCGCGAGGACCGGTCCCGACCCTGCTCCACCTGCACGGCGGCCCGGAGGCGCAGGAACGTCCCGTCTACAACCCGCTGTTCCAGGCCGTGCTCGCCCGGGGGATCGCGGTGTTCGCGCCGAATGTGCGCGGCTCCACCGGATTCGGCCGGTCGTTCGAGGAGGCGGACCACACCCATCGTCGGTTCAGTGGCATCGCCGACGTCCGCAGCTGCGTGACGCATCTGGTCGCGACGGGCCTGGCCGACCCGGACCGGATCGGCGTCGCCGGCCGCTCCTACGGCGGCTATCTGACGCTGGCGGCGATGGTCCACTTCCCGGAGCTGTTCCGGGTCGGGGTGGACGTCTGCGGGATGGTTGATCTGGAGAGCTTCTATCAGTACACCGAGCCGTGGATCGCCGCGTCCGCGGTCACCAAGTACGGTGATCCACGCACCGAGCCGGCGTTGCTGCGGGCGCTGTCCCCGCTGCACCGGATGAGCGCCCTCGCCGCGCCGCTGCTCGTCGTGCACGGGGAGAACGACACCAACGTCCCGGTGATCGAGGCCGAGCAGACGGTCGCCGCGGCCCTCGCTCGCGGCGTCGACTGCCGTTACCTGCTCTTTCCCGGCGAGGGGCACGAGATCGCGGATCTGCGCCACCGCAGGTCGTTCGTCCGAGCCGTCGTCGACTGGCTGACCCCCCGGCTGCTGGCCCCCTGACTCCCCGACCTCCTGCTGATCCTGGTTTCTTGCCAAAGATTTGACCCGGTGGTCGGACGCGCTGTTCGAGCTCGCTGACGCTATGCTGTGCGCGGACAGTCCGGTACGGGTCTGCCAAAGAAAATGGCTCTGCCGGGATTCCGGCGGTGACAGGCCGTTGTTCTTGCAGCCTCTGTTTACCATCCAGACACTGGTCCGTCGACGAGGTCGGGCTGGTCCTAGCCCGGCTCGTGGTGTGCCTGCTCGTCCCCGCCGGAGCGCCAGTCACGGTCGCGGTCGACGACACGCTCTGGTCCGCAAGGACACCACCTCCGCATCCCGGCTGTGGCTGGCCGCCCGCATGACCGAGAAACTGGCCACCGCCATGCCCGGGCGGACGATCCACACGGTCGGCGACGCCGCCTACGCCGGGGACGAGCTACGCACCCTGCCCGTCTAGATCTGTCTTCCGCACATGGGGTTTCGATGCGTTGACCGGCCTGGTTTCCGATCAAGGTGGCCGGGTCGGATCGACGCCGAGAATGGTGAGGAGGTGCTGGTGCAGAGCCGAGGGGCGGGGGATGTAGGCGGCCTGTTCGCCTTGGG
>NZ_CDWRCL010000313.1:0-3482 GCF_977927575.1 Frankia sp. CcCS3 | reverse complement strand
CCTCAAACCCGCTTAACTTCGAAGAGCCGTCATCCGGCACTCTGGATCTCGTTCTGAATCTCGGCGAGCCGCGCACGTAGCTGATCCAGCTGGGTGTGCAGTTCGGTGAGGGTCCGGTCGTATCCCGGCCAGACGGTGGTCCGGAAATCGACCGCGTTACGACCGTCCCAGTTCTCCGGGTCGATCAGTATCTTCGCCGCGGCGCGGAGCTCGTCGAAATGGGTGAGCAGCGGGCCGTTGATGATCGTGGTGAGATCGGCGATAGCGGTCACGGCTTGTGGCGTGCTACGGACGGTGACATCGGACGGCTGGGTCATAGTGTGCTCCGGTGGCGGGGATCTGGACGGCCGTCTCGGCGGCAAAGCGCCTCGATGGCATGGAAGAGATGGAAGAGAGCGACCGGCGCGGCGGACAGTGGTCCCGGGAGGGGCGGTCCCGGGGGTGGTCCGTCAGCTTCCGGCCGCGGCGGTTCGGCGGTTGATCTTGGTGATGCCGCGGGCGAGCTCGGCGAGGTTCGTCCGCAGGTCGGTCAGCGCGCTCTGCACCTCCGGCCAGACCTGAGCACGAAAAACCTGCGCCTTCGGGCCATCCCAGTTTCGCGGGTCCGCCAACGTGTTGCCATGATTGATCAGATTTGTCGTGGTTGCCTGCAGATCGGGTAGCTGTCGGCTCATCCGCCCGGCCGCCTGTTGGGCCGCCGGTGTGGTCACGGTTCGCACGGCATTGTTCCTCTCGGGACTCGAGCAGAGGGGGACGCGAGCAGGTCGGATGTCGGGGGACAGGCGACCTGGACGGGAAGGACGGCTCCGCGGCGCACCAGCACCCCGCGGCCTGGAGGCGCGGGGCCGCCGATCGTGCGGGACAGCCGGACTCCGAGCAGTTCGCCGTCGCTCGGCCGCCCCGGGGCCAGGAGCAGCCCGTACCCACCGCGGCGGACGTCGACGAGGAATCCGCGGTACTGGCCCAGCAGCTCCTCGGTCGTACCGGCGACGATCAACACGCCGCCGCCGTCGCGTGCGGCCTGCCAGAAGGCCGCCAGCTCGGCCGCGGCCCGTTCACCGACCAACTCGGCGTCGTCGACGAGGACGACCAGAGGTTCGTCCCCTGACAGGCCGGTTGGCAGGTCGGTCAGCGACCGGATGGTGTCGGTCCGACGGGTCTCCGGCGTGACGGCTGACTCCCCCCGCCCGCGGCCGCCGCGACGGCAGGTGCCGTCGCTTCCCGCCTCCTCCACGAGGTTCATGGTCCCGTCCAGGATGGCTACGACGTCGGGTCGGTGGGCGAGGGAACGAAGGGGAGACGGACGCGGCGTCAACGCGACGATTCGGGCACCATCGGTGAGGAGTGACAACGCCAGCGTGAGTAGAACGCAACTGCTCCCGGACCGTGGCGGGCCACTGATCATGAAACCGGGGCCGTCGGTATCCAGATCCACCTCGACGATCTCCAGCTCGTCCCCTCCGATTCCGATCGGCACGTGCAGCGAAGATCGATTTTCTGGACGCATGGCCGCCGCCGCGGATCTCCGCGACCGCCCGGGCGCGCGTTCCATCTGCTCGGATGTGACGAGGGAGGGCAGCGCGTGGATCCGGAAGGGACGACGATCGAAGCGCTCCGGCGGCCTTCGCGACACCTCCACAGATCGGCCCGCCTGGGACATCGCCCGAGAGCCCACCGCCCGCAGTGCCGCAACCTGAGCCTGGCCTGTGGGGTCCGCGTCGAGCAGCGCGATCTGTGTCTCCACGGGACTGGGGAACCGGCCTCCGACCGCGACCCCACGTCCGGCGGACAGCGTCCCGGGCATGTCGAAGGGGGACAGGCCAGCGAGCGCGTAGTCGGAAGGGTCGGCCATCCGCAGGAGTAGTCGTTCGTCGACGAGCGACGCCAGCCGCCCGATCAACCCTCGTCGATCGGTAGTGATGATCACTCGTAGGCCCACCGCCTGACCTTCGCGCAACAGCCGCAGAAGCTGGTCGACGAGTATCCCTCCGTCGACGTCCTCAAAGGCGGCCAGAAATCCTTCGAACCTGTCGACGAGCAGCACCAGGTACGGCGATGGGCGCATGGCGTCGCCCGCATCGCCGGGAGACGGCCGCCACGACCGTCGGGCCTTGGCAAGATCCATGAAGCCTTTCCGAGAGAGGATCGTCTGCCGCTCGCTGATCTCGTTGGCCAGACGGGCGAGGAGCCTCGTGACCCGCTCGGGATCGTCCCGGCTCACCACGGCACCGGAGTGCGGCAGGTCCGCGAGGGGTGCCAGGGCGTTGCCGCCGCAGTCCAGTCCGTAGAGATGGAGCTCGCCGACGGGCAGGGCGGTGGCGAGGGCGCCGGCAGCGGTGCGCAACACGGTCGAGCGCCCGGTTCGTGGCGAGCCGACGATCATGAGGTGGCCGCCGTGTTCCAGATCGATCGTGAAGGGCAGCTGAAGCTGACGGTCACAGTGATCGGACAGCCCAATGGCAACGGGAGGGAGCCGAACGAGACCGTCCGCGTGGAGCCCAGGGCGTCCGCTGGAGTCCGCCGGATGGTGACCGTCGCCATCCGCGGCGATGGTGTGGTCGCTCGGGCTGGTGTGGTCGCTCGGGTCGGTGCGGCCGGCGGTCGCCCCGACGAGGGCGTCGAGGGTAATCCGCTCAGGGAGCGGGGGAAGCCACGGACTGGGTATCGGAGGGATCCCGAGCCTCGTCGAGGCCTCCCGTACTGCCGAGACCAGAGCAGCCAGGTCGGTGCGCGGCTCTGCCAGGGACACGTCTTCCGACGGCGGTCCGTACGATGGCGCCGGCACCGCCTGGGACGTGTCGGCATCCCGACGTGGAGCGTCACCCGGTTCCGGCCACGGTAGCGGGGTGACCCTGGGCGCAGGGATTCCGGACGAGTCGTCTCCGCCTGGTCTGGTGACCGGATCCGGTCCACCGATCCACCCGGTCTGAACGGCTGTCGTGATGCCCGGGCCGGTGCGTACCACCGCCCGACCGGGGGTGGCCGGACTGATCAGAGCAGCGTCCGGGCAGCCGACGACGTCCTCGCTCTCCGCCGCATCGGTGACCCGCAACGCGATGCGCAGGTTCGTATTCGCCCGGATCTCCGGTGACACCACCCCCGCGGGGCGTTGGGTGGCCAGCAGGAGATGGATCCCGAGCGACCGTCCGCGTTGGGCCAGGTTGACCAATCCGGCGACGAATTCGGGTAGTTCGCGGGCTAGCGTGGCGAATTCGTCGACGACCAGAAGCAGGCGGGGAATCGTCGGACGCCCGATGGGATGAGGGAGCAGACGTCGAAAGGCGTCGAGGTCCTTCGCTCCGGCCGCGGCCAACATCCGTTCCCGTCTGCGAAGCTCGGCGGTGAGCGAGCTCAGCGCGCGTCGGACCAGGTGCGGATCGAGGTCGGTGACCATACCGACGGTGTGGGGAAGAGCGGCGCACTCGGCGAACGCGCTGCCTCCCTTGTAGGGCCTGTTTGGGAAGTACGTCCCGGGGTTGGCC
>NZ_CDWRCL010000312.1:0-3484 GCF_977927575.1 Frankia sp. CcCS3 | reverse complement strand
GGGCAGCGCCGCCCGGTCCAGCTTGCCGTTGACCGTGCGGGGCAGCCGGTCCAGCGCGACGAACGCCTGCGGGAGCAGGTACGCCGGCAGCACGCGGGCCGCGTGGGCCCGGGCCGACGCGACCGGGTCCGGGCCGCTCCCCGGCCCGGGTACCAGGTAGGCGACGAGCTGGAGCGCGGGCGGGGCGTCCGGGCGGAAGACGACCGCCGCCGTCCCGACGCCGGGCGCCGCCTCCAGCGCCCGTTCGATCTCGCCGGGCTCGACCCGGAACCCGCGCAGTTTGATCTGATCGTCCGCGCGCCCGAGGAAGGCGAGCGAGCCGTCGGGCCGGCGGCGGGCGAGGTCGCCGGTGCGGTACATCCGCGCGCCGGGCGCCACGAACGGGTCGGCCACGAACGGGTCGGCCACGAACCGGCCGGCCGTCAGGCCGGGGCGGCCCAGGTAGCCCCGGGCCAGCCCGGGACCGGACAGGTACAGCTCGCCGGCCACCCCGTCCGGGACCGGCGCCAGAGCGGCGTCCAGCAAGTAGGCCCGGGTGTTGGCGACAGGCGCGGCCCAGCCCGGGTCCGGGCCGGTGCCGGCCGGCGCTGGCACAGCGCCGGCGCTGTGCCAGCCGTAGGCGTCGACCGAGTACTCGGTCGGCCCGTACAGGTCGTGGGCCACCATCCCGGGGATGGAGCACAGCCGCTCCCACAGTGGCGGCGGGGTGGCCTCGCCGCCGACCAGCAGCACGCCCGGCCGGTGGCTCGTCGTGCCGGGGGACCCCGGCCGGAGGAACCCCTGGCTCATCAGCTCCTGGAGGTAGGTCGGGGTCAGGTCGAGCACGTCGATCCGGGCCCGCTCGATGTAGTCGACGAGGGCGGCCGCGTCCCGCGCGGTGAGCTCGTCGACGACATGCACCTCGTGCCCGGCCAGCAGCCACAGCAACGGCTCCCACGAGCCGTCGAAGCTGAACGAGGCCGCGTGCA
The DNA here is from genome assembly GCF_977927575.1 of Frankia sp. CcCS3. NCBI lineage: Bacteria > Bacillati > Actinomycetota > Actinomycetes > Frankiales > Frankiaceae > Frankia > Frankia sp. CcCS3. Next base: position 2,516 of record NZ_CDWRCL010000312.1, on the reverse strand, counting down.
GTACCCGCTGAGCGTCCCGGTCCGGGCCGGCGGCGTGCTCGGCCGGCGCGATGAGGTCGACCACGTGGGAGACGAACAAGTTGACCAGGCCCCGGTGGGTGCCGACGACCGCCTTGGGGACACCCGTGGACCCCGAGGTGTAGATCACGCTGGCCGCGCCGGCCGGGTCCGGCCGGGCAGCGGCTGGACCGGCTGGACTGTAAAGGGCGGGGGCGTCGAGGGCGGGGGCGTCGAGCGATAGGACAGGAGCGGCGACGGCCGGCAGCCGGTCGGCCAAGGCCCGGGTGGTGAGGACGACACTCGGTGCCGCGTCGGCCAGCAGGAACGCCAGCCGCTCCGCCGGCTGCTCGACGTCGATCGGCAGGTAGCTCGCGCCCGCCGCCAACACACCGAAGATCGCCGGGACCGTCAGCGCGCGGGGCAGCGCGAGCGCCACCACCGCCTCCGGGGGGGTGCCCAGCCGGGAAAGCCGGCCCGCGATCCGGCCGACCTGGGTCGCCAGCTCGGCGAACGTCGTCCGGCTCTCGGCGGTGACCAGCGCGACCCGGTCGGGATGGGCGGCCACGGCCCGGGTGAGCAGGTCCGGCACGGTCGTCCCGGCGCCGCCGGGACCGGCGGCGTCACCGGCGTCACCGGGGTCACCGGGGTCACCGGGCAGCGCCCGCTCCGGGCCGGCGGCGCAGCGCAGGGCGGCCGCCCGCTCCTCCTCGTCGGCGATCTCCAGCCGGCTGACCGGTCTGTCGGGGTCACGGACGATCTCGGCCAGCAGGCGGAGCAGCCGGTCGGCCAGCCGGGCGCCGCCGGCCGGCTCGATGACATCGGTGGCGAAGTCGACCAGCACGGTGATCTCGTTGCGGACGGCCCGGTCGACGAACGTCACGTCCAGGTCGAACTTGGCCGTCCCGGCCTCGGGGTTGATCCAGGTCACCGGCCCGCCGAGCAGCTCCCGGCCGTCGTCGGCCAGGTGGTGGTAGCCGGCCATCACCTGGAACAGCGGGTTGATCCCCGGTGTCCGGCGCGGGTTGACCGCCGCGACCACGTCCTCGAACGGGAGGTCCTGGTGGTCGAAGGCGGCCAGGTCGGTCCGGCGGGCCCGGCCCAGCAGATCCCGGAAGGTCGGGTCGCCGGTCAGGTCGGACCGGATCACCAGCGTGTTGACGAAGAAGCCGACGAGCGGGTCGAGCGCGGCGTCGGCCCGGCCGGAGACGGGTACGCCGATCGGGATGTCGTCGCCGGAGCCCAGCCGGTGCAACAGGGTCGCGATGGCCGCGTGGGCGAGCATCGACATGCTCGTCCCGGTCGCCGCGCACAGCGCCCGCAGCCCGATCGCGACCGGGCCGCGCAGGACCCGGGCGGCCCGCCCCGACGCGCCGTCGCGTACGGCCGGGCGCGGCCGGTCCAGCGGCAGCGGGATCTCCTCCGGCAGGCCCCGCAGGGCGGCCAGCCAGAAGTCGAGCTGCCGGGCGGCCAGGCTGCCGTCGACGCCCGGATCGCCGAGCAGGTCGCGTTGCCAGAGCGTGTAGTCGGCGTACTGGACCGGCAACGGCGCCCAGTCCGGCGCGCGCCCGGCCCGCCGGGCGGCGTAGGCCGCGTCCAGGTCGAGCAGGAACGGCCGGTCAGACCACTCGTCGGTCGCGATGTGGTGCAGGACGACGACCAGCACGTCGTCGTCCGGGCCGCGCAGCACGGTCAGCCGTAGCGGCGCCTCGGCGGCCAGGTCGAACGGCTGGGCCGCCGCCCGGGTGATCCGGCCGGTCACCTCGTCGGGGCCGCACTCGACGACGTCGATGGCGGGGGTCGCGGCGACCGGGTCGAGGATCCGCTGGTAGGGCTGGCCGTCGACCGCGGCGACGACCGTGCGCAGGGCCTCGTGCCGGCCGAGGAGGTCGGTGACGGCGGCGCGCAGCGCGTCGACGTCGAGGCGGGCGCCGGTCCGGAACGCGAGCGGGTAGTTGTAGGCGTCGCTCCCGCCGGCCAGCGCCTCGACGAGCCACAGGCGACGCTGCGCCGGCGAGAGCGGGATCCGCTCGGGCCGCTCCCCCGCGACCAGCGGCGGGCGCCCGGTCTCGGCCCGGCCCGCTGCCTTCGCCGCCAGCGCCGCCACCGTCGGTGCCTCGAACAGGTCACGGATGGCCAGATCGACCTCGAGCGCGACCCGGGCCCGGCTGACCACCCGGGTCGCGAGCAGGGAGTGGCCGCCCAGGGCGAAGAAGTCGTCCTCCACCCCGACCTCGGGCAGGCCGAGGACGTCGGCGAACAGCTCGGCCAGGGTGCGCTCCAGCGCCGTGGCCGGCGGCCGGCCGGAGCTCGCCGCCGCCACCGGCTCGGCTGGTGGCAGGGCGGCGACGTCGAGCTTGCCGTTGGCATTGCGGGGGATGGCCGGCAGCGGCACGAACGCCGACGGGACCAGGTAGTCCGGCAGGGCGGCGGCCAGGTCGGAGCGCAGGCGGGCGACAAGCGCGCCGGCGGCGCGGGCGGCTGTCGGGTCGTTCGTGCGCGCCGTGGCCGGGCCGGGC
>NZ_CDWRCL010000311.1:1422-4133 GCF_977927575.1 Frankia sp. CcCS3 | reverse complement strand
CGCAACGCCTTCGGCTACCGCAACCCCGAAACCAGCGGCTACGAACACGCTGCGCAACCACCCGCCGAGCCCGCAGATGCCTCAAACCCGCTTAACTTCGAAGAGCCGCTTTCGTGCGGGGTCGATCCAGGGTGGGGGAAGGAACTCGGGCCGGCGGTCGGGGCCGAGCCGGACGGTCCAACCCTGGTGGTGCACGAACCGGTGATGATATCCGCACAGCAATACCAGATTGTCGAGCGAGGTTTCTCCGCCGTCTATCCAATGACGAACATGGTGAATTTCACACCACGACGACGGACGATCACACCCCGGATACGCGCAGCAGACATCGCGGGCGATGACGGCGCGACGCAGATCCGCCGGTGCGGTCCGGTAGGCACGACCGACATCCAACGGAACGCTGGCCGCATCGAACAGCACCCGGCCGACCGAGGCGTCGCAGGCCAGGCGGCGCAGCACACCGGCCGGCAGCGGCTGACCCCAGCCGGTCGAGGCCGGAGGCCCGCCGTGGCCGAGCAGCGCCGCCCACGGCACGGTCACCGTCAGATGCGGGTGCACCCCACCGGTCACGGGCAGAACGCCGGCACCGAGCACGCGGTGGAACAGCTCGACGAAGGCGTCGGCACGCCGCCGCGCCGGGGAACGCGGATCGGCGGCGCCGTCATCGCCGGGGCGGGGTCCGGCCAGCGGATCCAACGCCGAACGCAGCAGGGCGGCGGCCTCGGCATCAAGGGTGCCGCTGATCCGCGTGATCCCGCCCGGGAGGTCGGTCAACCACAGACCCCGCCGGTCCGCAGGATCACCACCGGGACCCGGCACACCGTCCCGGTTGTCCGTGCCGCTCCGACTGTCCGTGCCGCCCGCACCGTCCTGGCTGTCCGGGTCGTTGTGGTGACCGTTGTCGGTGGGCCCGTCGCCGCCGGGGCTGGTATCGATCTGGGTGAGCTGTTCGCGCAGGTGCCGGCCGAGACGGGCTAGCTCCGCGGGGTCGAACATCCCGGCCAGCTCCAGCAGCGAAGCCTCCGCGGCGGTATACACCTCGGCGCCAAGGCCGCGCGGCAGGGAACGCAGCGCCAGGTGGATCTCCCACGCTTGCTCTACAGTGATCACACCGGCGGTCAGGGCGGCGCCGGTCGCGGCCAGCGGGCCATCCACGGCAATCGCGAGATCAAGCAGACGCCGGGCGTCGACGGGACGCATCCGCAGCCGTTCCCGCAGCAACGCCGCCGTACCGGCCGCGCCCTCCCGCGCGGACAGGTTCCGCCCATGAGCCTCCCGCACCAGTGCGAGCCGCACCGCGGCCAGGCGGGCCAGCTCCACCGAACAGTCGTCCAGGGCGCCGTACAACTCGGCGTCCGACAACGACCACACCGGCGCCTCCACCAGGCCACCCACCTGACCGGCCACCCCCACCAACCCGGACAGCACCCGATGCTGCCCGGCGGCCGGATCGGCGGCGGTCATGGATCAAGCGTAGATCACCCCACCTCGGATGTCGAACCTATGTTCGATTACCGTTACTCGGTGCTGTGGTTGCCGAGCGGGCAGGAAGGCCGTTTCGTCCATGCGTGACGGGCAGGGCGGTGCGTGACGGGCAGGGCGGTGCGTGACGGGCAGGGCGGTGCGGGTCACGTCGAGGGTGACGCACCTTGAGGCGGTCGGCCGTGGCGGAGATCCGCGGTACCCGCTTCTCGGGACTCCACTGGTAGGCGACGGTGGACAGGTGCGGGCGGCCGGCCGGTCGTGCGCTCGGTGATGCTCAGCGGCTCGTGTGCGCGGCAGTTCACCTCACCGGGCGGGCCGGCGCAGCACGGCGAACGCGACGGCGAAGGCGGTGGCGAGCAGTCCGAGGCCGACGGTGAAGGCCAGACGGTATCCGCCGGTCAACGCCGTGGCCCGGCTCTCGCCCCGGGCGAGCAGTCCGTCGGTGCGGGCGGCGGCCAGGGCGGACAGCACCGCTACGCCCATCGCCATGCCGATCTGCTGGGCGGTGTTGAACAGGCCGGAGGCGAGTCCGGCGTCGTCGTCACCGGCGCCGGACATGCTGAGCGTCGTCAGCGCCGGCAGGGCGAGCCCGAAGCCCGCGGTGAACAGCATCACCGGAAGCAGGTCGGTGAGGTAGTGCGCGTGCACGGGTACGCGGGTGAGCAGCCCGAGAACCCCGGCGAGAAGCACCAGCCCCGCCAGCAGGACGGTGTGTTCCCCGAGGCGGGCGATCAGCCGGGCGGACACGCCCAGCGACACCGCGCCGATGACGCCCGCCGCCGGGAGCATCGCGAGGCCGGTCTTGGCAGCGCTGTAGCCGAGTACGTTCTGCAGGTAGAGGGCGACGAGGATCTGGAACGAGAACATCGTGGCGACCATCAGAACCTGGATCAGGTTGGCGCCCGCGACCCCGCGTGATCGGAGAATCCGCAACGGCATGAGCGGGGTCCTCGCGGTAGCTTGACAGGGTAGAGAACATTAGCGATGGCGATCATGCCCTCTGCATCAGGGGACGTCGTGGCCGCCATTTTGATCTCTGCGTTCCTAAGGAGTCGGTCCCGGATGATCAATTCAGGGTCGAGCGAAGAGGGTAGCTCGGGTACGGTCGCCCAGACGGTCGGGCAGTTCGGTCAACGGGGCCCAGCGGTAGTCAGTGACCTCCTCCAGTTGCAGCGCGACATTGGCGTTGTCGGCTGGCGGATCGATGGCCAGGAGGAAGCGAAGAT
>NZ_CDWRCL010000311.1:0-797 GCF_977927575.1 Frankia sp. CcCS3 | reverse complement strand
TCCCCATAGTGGATGTGCTCCGGCTCCCGCTTCGCGGGGTTCGGTGGGATCACGTGTGCGTCCACGTCCACGGGCCGTTCGAGGGCAGGGTTCGCCCAGGCCCGAGGAATCCCCGTCTCCTCGGCCAGCTCGCGTAGGGCTGCGTCCAGGAGCGAGGCGTCGTCCGGCTCGATGTGCCCGCCGGGAAGGAGCCATCGGTTCAGGCTGCGGTGGCGGATCTGGAGGACTCGGCGATCAGAGGTGACTGCGACCACTCCGCAGGTCACGTGGCCGGGTGTGGTCGTCCTGGAGGCCAGGGGCGCGTCGCTTCCGCGGGATGCTTCCAACAGAGGGGCCAAGGACTCGGTGTCCTCCGGGTGCGCGTCGAGATGCGCACGGATCGTCTTGGCGATGTCGTCGTTCGTGACGGGCACGGGCGTTCACTCCTCGTTGAAGCATCGCAGCCAGGACCGGGCGATGATTTCACGCTCCCGGTTGCCGACCTCGTGTAGGCCCGGCTCCATGGCTCGTCCCGACGACAGCAGCGCGAGGGCCGCGAGGATCTCGCCTTGGACAAGAAAGATGAACGGGCCGACCGCAGCGCCATGAACGAAGTTGACCGCATTTCCATCGTTGAGCAGATAGAAATGATGGTTCCACGAGGACAGACGGCTGAGGTGTGGGCCGAGCCGGTCGACGCGGTAGGTTCCGCGGAGCGAGGCGAGGTTCAGTTCGTCGTCCGACGATGTCACGGACGCCACGTAGGAGCCGGGCCGCAGGTAGGTGAAGTCTTCGCCCTCCAGCGCCCGGTTAGTACT
>NZ_CDWRCL010000310.1:0-3523 GCF_977927575.1 Frankia sp. CcCS3 | reverse complement strand
GCGTCGGCGCGAACGGCTCGCGGCTGGTGTCCGCGGCGGCCGGCGCGGGGGCGCTGGGGTTCGCCGACGCGCCGGTCTCCTGGCCGGCGACGACATGGCGAGCGGACGGGCCACCCGCCGCCGACGTCCGCGTGGTCGAGGTCGACCTGCCGTTGGGCCCCACTCCCGAACTGGTGCGGTTCCGCTTCACCGGCGCGCACCGCGACCGGCACGGCCGGGCCAGGCCGGCGCGGCACGTGGTCGCCCGCGTGATGGGGCTGGACTGCGCTCGAGCGTTCCTGAACCCGCCGGGCCCGGCGGTGCTGGAGGCCCTGGTCCGCGCCGGCGCGCTGACGTCGGCGGAAGCCGACGCGGCCCGCCACCTGCCGGTGGCCTCCGACCTGGCGGTCGCGTCGCCCGCAGGGTGGCACGGGGGCGGCCTGACGGTGCTGCACCTGCTGCCCGAGGTGCGGGCCCTCGCCCGGGGCGTCCCGCAACCGGTGCACGTCGGGGTGAGCGGTGGTGTCGGGACGCCCGAGCAGGCCGCGGCGGCGTTCGCCCTGGGGGCGGACTTCCTGCTCACCACCTCGGTGAACCTGTGCGCCGAGGAGTCCGCGCTCACCGCCGCGACCAGGGCGCATCTGGCCGCGCTGGCACCCGGCGACACCGGCTGGACCCCGGACCCTTCACACTTCACGCTCGGCGCCCGCTCGGAGGTGCTGCGCCGCGGCACCCTGTTCGCGGCCAGGGCCAACCACCTCGTCGACCTGTACCGGCGGCGGGCCGAACCCGACGCCGCCACCCTGCGGCACGTCGAGGAGACCTACGTCGGTCACCCGCTGGACCAGATCGCCGAGGGCGTGGCCGACCCCTGGCGGCGGCTGGCGGAGGCCCTCCGGTGGTATCTGCGGCGCGCTGCCGCCTGGCGTGACGGCGCACCGGAACAACCCCTCGACTACCGGCTGCCGTGTGGCCCGGACCTGGCGGCGTTCAACCGGGACCCGGGGCGGCGGGCCGTGGCGGGGATCGCGGACCACCTGATGGCCGGCGCGGCCGACCTAGTGGGCGCTGCTCAGTACTGAGCATACCGGCGTGATCGCGGTGGGTAAGGTCCGGCCGTACGCACCGGAAGGAGGCGGGATGCAACCGAGCAACGGCCTGGTGGACCCGGCCGTCGTCCTGGTGTCCGCGGGCGATCCCGTTCGGTTGGCGCACTATGCCAGGTCGCACCACGACCACGTGCGTGACCTGGGGGACGGCGTGGGCGACCGCGACGAGGCGCTGCGCGGCATCGCATGGACGACGCAGACGGCGCGGACCCCGATGGCTCACCGGCTCGCGGTGGTGTGCGCGAGCCTGGACGACCTGGTCGAGGGGCTCGCGGCAGCCGTCGTCGGCCGGGCGGACCCGCGGGTGCGCACCGGCCACGCCGTGGGTGGCGCGAGCGGAGCCGAGCCGAGGACTCCCACGGAGGCCGCCGAGCTGTGGGTTCGGGGGCACGACGTGCCGTGGCGCGCGTTCTGGCGGACCCGACCGGACCGGCAGCCGCTGCCCGCCTACCCGTTCCACCTGGCCGAACCGGCACCGGCGCCCGCCCCCGAAGCGGCGTCCGGTGCACTGCTGGAGCATCTCGTCGTCCAGTACGCCCAGGTGTCGGGCATCCCCCGGGACCGGCTGGACCCCCACACGCCGTTCGAGGACTACGGGCTCACCTCGTCCCAGATCAGCGAGCTCAACGTGACGCTGGAGCGGGACTTCGGACTGTCCGACCGCGCCCTGTTCTTCCGGCACCGCACGCTGGCCGGGGTCGTGGACGAACTCGACGCGGCCGGTGTCCGGCCGCGGGCCCAGGACCTCGCCCCGCGAGGCTCCGAACCAGGAGGCCCCGGACCAGGAGGCCCCGCACCGCTGACCCCCGCGCCGGTCCTGAAGGCACCTCGATGGCCAGGTGTCGCCTCGGCGCCGGATTCCGGTCCGGTGCCGGTAGCACCGGCGGACGACGGCGCGATGGCGATCATCGGCCTCGCGGGCCGCTACCCGCGGTCCCCCGATCTCGACGCGTTCTGGGGCAACCTGGTCGAGGGCCGCGACTGCGTCGGCGCGCTGCCGCCGGACCGGCGCCGGCCGGGCTGGCCGGTCGAGCGGATGACCGGCGGCTACCTCGACGGCGTGGACGAGTTCGACCCGCTCCTGTTCGGGATCACGCCGCGTGACGCGGCCCTGATGGACCCGCAGGAACGCCTGTTCCTGCAGTCCTGCTGGGAAGCCCTCGACGACGCGGGGCTGCCCGCCGAGCGGATGCGCGAGCGGTACGGGTCGCGCGTCGGCGTCTACGCCGGGGCGATGTACTCGGACCACCAGTTCTTCGGCGTCGAGGAGACCCTGCGTGGCACCCCCACCTACAGCGGCGGCGGCATCGGGCACGTCGCCAACCGGGTGTCGTTCTTCTTCGACCTCCGCGGCCCCAGCCTGACGGTGGACACCATGTGCTCGTCGTCGCTGGTGGCGATGCACCTCGCGGTACGCGCGCTGCGCGCCGGTGAGTGCGAGCTCGCCGTGGTCGGGGCGGTCAACCTGTCGCTGCATCCCAACAAGTTCCTGGAGCAGCGGCAGATGTCGCTGACGTCCAGCTCGGGCCGTTGCCGCAGCTTCGGTGAAGGCGGCGACGGGTTCGTGCCCAGCGAAGGCGTCGCCGCGCTGGTCCTCAAGCCGCTGCGCCGTGCGCTGGCCGACCGGGACCGGGTACGCGCGGTCGTGCGCGGCACGGGGGTGGTCCATGCCGGGCGCACCAAAGGCTACCTGGTACCGAGCCCGCTCGCGCAGAGCGAGGTGGTGCGACAGGCCCTGGCCGACGCGCGGCTCGGGCCGGGCGACATCGACTGCGTGGAGGCGCACGGCGCCGGCACCGCGTTGGGCGACCCGGTGGAGATCGACGGCCTGAGCCGGGTGTTCGGCGAACGCCCGGCTGGCAGCGTGCCGATCGGATCGGTGAAGTCGACCATCGGGCACATCGAGGCGGGCGCGGGGCTCGCGGCGCTGACCAAGGTCCTGCTCCAGATGGAGCATCGCACGCTCGCGCCGACCCTGCACGTCGACCGGCTCAACCCGAACGTCGACTGGGCCGCCACGCCGTTCCGGGTGCAGCGGGATGCCGCGCCGTGGCCCGACGTCGGGCGGCCGAGGCGGGCGGGGATCAGCTCGTTCGGTGCGGGCGGCACGATCAGCCATGTGGTGCTGGAGGAGGCGCCAGCGCGCACCGAGCCCGCCGCGACGGGCCGACCGCAGCTGGTGGTGCTCTCGGCTGACAACGAGGAGCGGTTGCGCGTCCTGGGCGAGCGGCTGGCGGACGGCCTGCCCGCGGCGGCGGCGCTCGACGACATCGCCTGGACTCTCCAGAGCGGTCGCGCGCACCTGAAGGAGCGGCTGGCGTTCGTGGCGGCCGACCGGGACGGGCTGCGGGCGCGGCTGCGGGCGTTCGCGGACGGCGACGCGAGCGGTGTCGCGCGCGGCCGGGCCCGGCCGGCGCGGTCGGTGGACCGGCTGC
>NZ_CDWRCL010000309.1:1402-4227 GCF_977927575.1 Frankia sp. CcCS3 | reverse complement strand
CCTATGGCCTGGTCGTCGACGGCTCCCGAGTGGTTCAGGGCGTCGCCCGGCCACACCTGGAACTGGAGGCGCTGGTCGCTGAGATCACCGGCCGGCAGAAAGCGCTCACCTTCGCCACCGGACTGCTGGCCAACGTCGGATTCGTGCACGCGATGAGCGCCAGGTTCTCGTTCAACAACCAGCCCGGCGTGGACAACGCCGACACGGTGTTCGTGCTCGACCGGGACAGCCACTGGAGCATGTGGAAGGCCGTTGAGCGATTCAAGTTCGGACGTAACATGATCGCCTTCCGCCACAATGACATTGCCGATCTCAGGCAGGTGCTGGAGAACCTCCGCGGCCGGCGGGTCGTTGTCGGATTCTTGACCGTGTACTCCGACGGCTCGATGGCTCCGGTCGGCGAGATCCTCGACCTGTGCGACGAGTTCGGCGCGGTCAGCTTCGTCGACGACGCGAACGGCTTCATGGTCTACGGCAACGGCGGCCACCGGTTCGCCGCTGAATACGAGGAGCTGCGCCGGGCGACTTTCCTGATGGTGTCGTTCGGCAAGTCCATCGGCTTGGGCGGTGGCGCCCTCGCGGGACCGGCCGACGCTCTTGATGCGTTCCGCTTTCTGTCGGGCACGTCGGTGTTCACCAACAACATTCAGCCGCCGACCGCCGGCGCCATCGTCCATGTGCTGCGCCGGATGAGACAAGACCCGTCGGTGATGGAACGCTACCTCGACCGAGTCGACCGGCTGCGGGAGCGACTGCTCGGGATCGGCTGCACCATCAACGCCACGCCGACCTACGTCACATCGATCTCGGTGGGCTCGAACCACACCGCCGTACGCGTCCGGCAGGACTTCCTCGATCGCGGGTATCTGGTACCGATGTTCGGCTACCCGGCGGTGAACAAGAACCAGGCCGTGATCCGACTGATGGTGAACAACCGACTGTCCAACGAACACCTGGATGGCTTCGTCGACACACTCGCCGAGCTCAAGCAGAAGTACGAGTTCTGAACCGGCGCTGCTCGGTCGTCCGCGAGCCGGCACCGGCAGGGCCAGAGCCGGTACCGTCCGCGGCATCCTCCAGGGCGGCCGGGGGCACGGGACGAGTCAGGGGATCATACGGCCCTGGCGATCTGATCACGGCTTGCGAGTACAGATAGGCGCGATCTTGACACTCTCACCTGACGAGCGGGTCAGCCGGACCGCCGCTGATGCGATGAAGGGGCGGGAACCTGTCCTCTTATTCGCAGGATCTCGTCGTCCGGTTCGGGTGCGGTAGGCCTGTGTCGAGCAGCGGGGTGGAACGGGCCAGCACGATGTGCTAGGAGCGTGCGGCCTGGCTGAGCCGCCGCGGCCGGCAAGGGATCGGCCGGCCGGCCAGCCCGGCGCAGGGGAAGACCAACGCCGAGCTCACGCTGGAACGCGCAGTATGAGAGCTTCTCCTTGGCCACCGCCGCGAACGCCTCGTTGATCTCGTAGAGGTTCACGTCCGCGGGGGTCAGCCCCTCCTTGCGCAACGCGGCCGCGATCGCGTTCGCGGGTTGGGACAGCAGCGAGGCGTCCGGGCCCGCGACAAAGCCATGGTGACCGATCTCAGCGAGCACGGGGAGACTGAGCTCGTTCGCCTTCACCCGGCTCATGACGACGACGGCCGCGGCACCGTCGGAGATCTGGGAAGCCGAGCCGGCGGTGATCGTGCCGTTCGGGGCGAACGCGGGGCGCAGCCTGGCCAGCGCCTCCGCCGTGGTGTCACCCCGCACGCCCTCGTCCTGCGTCACCAGCACAGGCTTGCCACGGCGCTTGGGCACCTCGACCGGGACGATCTCGTCATCAAGACGATCTCGTCATCGAACAGACCGTTCCTCATGGCAGCGGCGGCGCACCGGTGCGACCGCGCGGCGAACTCATCCTGCTCGGCTCGGCTGATGCCCTGACCCTCCATGTGTCGCTCAGTGGAGGGTCCCATGCCCGTCCAGTCGAAGGCGCAGAAGAGAGCGTCACTAACGGTGGCGTCGAGAACTACGGCGTTGCCGTAGCGGACGCCGGCGCGCAGGGAGGGCAACAGGTGCGGTGCCCCCGTCATCGACTCCATGCCACCCACGACGACGACGTCGTACTCGCCGCTTGCGATGAGGCTGGCCGCCAGCACGATCGCGTCGAGGCCGGACAGGCACACCGCGTTCACCGTGCGCGCCGGGACGTTCATCGGAACACCGCCCCGGACGGCGGCCTGCCGTGCAGTGTTCTGCCCCTGGCCCGCCTGGATGACGCGACCCATGATCACATAGCCGGCCCGCTCACCGCCGATGCCGGCTTTCGCCAACACAGCCTCGATCGCGAAACCGGCGAGGTCCACGGCGGAGAAAGTCTTCATCGCTCCGGACAACTTGCCGATCGGAGTCCGCGCGCCGGCGACGATGACAGCACTGTTGTGCCTGTTGGAGAAGTCATAGCCCTAGACTGCACGAATATTCTGGAGCCAAGACGTTTTCTGGATAGTTCGCTTTTTGCGTGTTCTGTGCATCGAGATTGGAACGCAGATCGCACAGCGGTGAGCTGCAGGAATAAGCCGGGAAGCCGACACTTTCCGTGAGAATTTCTCTTTTTGTGTGTTCTGTGCTCTCCGGGCATGGGATCTCGATTTTGCGATTTTACCTCGCGAAAACACCGCCGAAAAAATGCTTCCGCACAAAAGGAGCGCGAGCGTGCCTAGTTGCACGCATTACCCGCGGCGCAGCCGTATGGTTGTAGTCGACTTAATCGCTCACTACCCGATCATCGCGGGAGAGCTTACCGATGAATGGACGGCAAAGGGCCGCCCACATCTAT
>NZ_CDWRCL010000309.1:0-748 GCF_977927575.1 Frankia sp. CcCS3 | reverse complement strand
CCACGGTCTCGTAGGTCGCGAGCGGCCGGCCGCGCCAGGTGACGCTGATATAGGAAAACAGCCTGTGCTCAATTTTGTTCCACTTCGAGGTCGCTGGCGGGAAATGACAGACCCTGATCTCCAGGCCGGTCCTGGCGGCGAGCCTCGCGAGCTCTCGCTTCCACAACCAGACCGTGTTCCCGTTCGACCCGCCGCAGTCGGCGGTAATCATGAGGCGTCTGGCATCCGGGTACTTCTCCCGGCCCATCTCGTCCCACCACCTGGCGATGGTCGCGACCGCGAACTGCGCCGTGTCGCTGGTGACCCCGACCGAGACCCACGCGGAATTGTCGGCAAGGTCGTAGACGCCGTAGGGAATGGCCTTCCCGTCTGCGAGGTAGGGAAAGTCGTAGGCGTTCACCTCGACCGGTTCGCCCTTGCGGTGCCACTCCCTGCCGCCCTGGTGGAACGGCCCGACCAGCTCCTTCTTCTTCGTGTCCACGCTGATCACCGGGTCTCCGGCCGCCAGGAACGCCGCCGCGGTGGCACTGATGTGGCGGAACTGGGCGTCACGGTCCGGATGCCCACGCCCCTCGTGCCTTTTGCGCGTTCCCTGGAGGCTGTACCCGATCGACTTCAGAATCTCGGCCACCACGGCATGACTGGCCGGATGCCCCATCCCGGTCAGCTCAAGGGCAAGCTTCCGAGTCGATTTCGTCGTCCACCGCAACGGCGTCATCGGATCCCCGCGGCTTTCCGGCTCGACCAG
>NZ_CDWRCL010000308.1:0-3575 GCF_977927575.1 Frankia sp. CcCS3 | reverse complement strand
CCGACCGAGTGCCGGTAGGAGAACGCTGCCAATGTCGTGATCTTGGCGATCAGGCGGACGATCTGCAGCCGGCGCAGCCCCGGGTCGTCGATCGTCTTGGCGTCCGGGTAGAAGGTCGACAGCGCACCCACCGTGGAGACTAGCATGCCCATCGGGTGCGCGTCGTGGTGGAAGCCGTCGATGAACTTCTTGATCGACTCGTGGACCAGGGTGTGATGGGTGATCTCGTCTTCCCAGGTCGCCAGCTCCTCGGCGGAGGGAAGCTCGCCGGCGAGGAGCAGGTAGGCGACCTCGAGGAAGCTGCTCTTCTCCGCCAGCTCCTGGATCGGATAGCCGCGGTAGCGCAGGATGCCGGCGTCACCGTCGATGTAGGTGATCGCACTTCTACAGCTCGCCGTGTTCGTGAAGGCGGGGTCGTACGTCATCAGCCCGAAGTCGTCGTCGCTCGTTTTGATCGAGCGAAACGCACTCGTACGTACCGCGCCGTCCGTAACCGGTATCTCATATGTTTTTCCGGTGCGGTTGTCGGTGACGGTCAGTGTGCTGACCTGCTCGGACACGCCGGGCTCCTCTCGCTGTGGCGGTGCCGCAATGACGGCACTGGCCCAAGTCGGGGCGCGCGTCCGGGTACGGAGCGCTCACGCCGGTTCGCTGGCTCACATGGTTGTTCCCAAGTTTGGCCGTTCGTGCCTGCACATGCCCGTGATCGGGGGGCTCCGTCCCACGTGGGCTGCGCCACCCCGGTGGGACAGAGTCTTCCGTGGCTGCGCTCGGGGGTGGAATCACGCTTCGATGGTCACTGCGGCTCGCCCAACCGGGTGGACCGCTACTCGGAGAGCGAGGAGTGGTCCTCGCCGCCGGCCTCGCCACCGGTGGCTCGGAGCCAGGCCAGCACGGCCAGTACCCGACGGTTGTCGTCCGCGGAGGCCGGCATCCGTAGCTTCGTGAAGACGTTGGCTACGTGGTTCTCGACGGTCTTCGGCGCCAGATGGAGCTTGGCGCCGATGCCCTGGTTCGATCGCCCCTCGGCCATGTGCCGGAGCACGGCCCGCTCCCTGGCGGTGAGGCGTTCCAGTTCGCCGGCCCGCCGGCGATGGGTCAACAGGCCGGCGATGATCTCCTCGTCGACGACGAGCCGACCGCCGACCACCCTGCGTAACGCGTCGTGCAGCGCGGTGATGTCGTCCACCCGGTCCTTGAGCAGATATCCGATGCCGCCGCCCCCGTCGCCCAGCAGCCGCAGCGCGTATGGCGTCTCGGCGTACGTGGACAGCACCAAGACGCCCATCGCGGGATGGGCCGCACGTATCGCCTCGGCCGCTATCAGCCCTTCGTCGGTGAACGTCGGAGGCATCCGGATGTCCAGGATGACGGCGTCGGGCCGGCCGCAGGCGAGCTGGTCGATGATCTCGTCCGCGGTCCCGGCCTGCGCGACGACCTCGACTCCCGCGGCGGCCAGCAGCATGGCCAGCCCCTCGCGGAACAGCTCTGAGTCATCCGCGACGGCTACCCGCACGGGATGCTCGCCGTCAGTCGGGTGCCGCCGCCGGACGGGCTGAGGATGCTCAGGTCGCCGCCGAGCGCACGTACCCGGTCCGCGAGACCCGCGAGCCCGCCACCCTCGACCACGACGGCACCGCCCTTACCGTCATCGGTGACCTCGATCAGGATGCCGTCGTCCACGCACCGGACCGTCACCCGGACCTGGGCCGCCCCGGCGTGTTTGACCGTGTTCGTCAGCGCCTCGCAGATCGTGTAGTAGGCGCCGGCCTCCAGGATCGGCTCGAACCGGACGGTCGGGATGTCGAACTCGACCTTGACGGGGAGGGGCTCGACCACCACCTCCAGGGCTGGGAGCAGCCCACCCTGACTCAGCATGGCCGGGTGGATTCCCCGGGCCAGACTGCGCAGGTCCTGGAGAACATGATGCAGATCCTCGCGAGCGGCTTCGATGGCAGAGATCGTATCGGGGTCGGAGGTCTTTGTCCGGGCGAGTCCCAGCCTGGTGGCGAGGGCCAGCAGCCGTTGCTGGACGCCGTCGTGCAGATCGCGCTCGAGGCGGCGCCGTTCGATCAGGCCGACCTCCACGATGCGGGCCCGGGAGGCGCGCACGGCGTCCAGCTGCGCGGCCACGGCGGCGTGCAGCCGGGCGTTCTCCAGCGCCATGGCGCTGGCCTGCAGTGCGACCGTGACCAGGTCGCGGTTGCGCTCCTGGGCGGCGGCGGCGGAGATCAGCGCCAGTGGCGCGCCCGACGAGGTCGTCACCGGCACGAGCAGCCGGCTGGCTCCGGGGCGGGGCGGGGTGGCCGTGGCGCCTTCGGCGTCGACCTGCCGCCGCTCCTGCGGCATCCACAGGAAGAGCTCGGCGGAGTCGTCGTGCAGAGCCGTACGCAGGATGTCTCGTACGGCCGGGACCGTCGGCGGCATCGGCAGCGTCGCCAGGAGCTGTGCGATGCGGGCGCGGGCGAGCTGGCGGCGTACGCCCGCCGCGGCGAAGGACAGGGGGATGGTCAGCAGCGCGAGCGCGATGAGGATGAAGGCCGGCGGGACGTAGGCTCCGCTGGGGTTGTAGACGAAGATGTTGACCGTGGCGGCGAGGGTGAACGCGACCAGCAGTGCGATGACGACCGGTCCGAAGATCCGGCGGTCGAGCGCGGAGTAGCGGCGCAGCCGCGCGCGGACAACCCAAAAAAAGGCCGCGGCCAGCACGAGGGTCAGGCTGTTGAGGACCCAGATGATCTCCTCGAAGACATCCCGGTCGATCGGCGAGCCATACCACCAGACATTTCGGGAATATCCGAGCCAGGTCGGGTCGGAGATGCCGACCAGTCCCAGGTTCGCCACCGGGATGACGAGGACGGCGCTTGCCAGCAGGGCGCGCTCGCGGTTGCTCTGCAATCGCCCGACCGGATATCGCAGCGCGCCCCAGCCGAGACAGACCCAGAAATGCGTGTAGGCGAACGTGGAGATGAAAGCCGACGGACCCTTGTCCCATGCCACGGTCCAGGTCAGTGCCCACAGCAGACCACTGAAGATCATGGCTCCGGTGGCGCTGCCCAACGCGTCCTCGCCGTTCAGCAGCACTCCGGTGAGGACGAAGGCGAGCGCCACCGAGACGTTGATGCCCGCCGCCACCGGGTTGTCGGAGAATGCCGGCCACTGGCAGGCGACCGTTCCGGCCGTGGTGGCTATACCCCCGATGCTGAAGCACCATGAGCGGTGGCGGGCGGCGCAGGCGGCCAGTCGGCGGGGTACACGCGGATGAGGCACCTCAATCCACCATATGTAGCCGGAATCTCACCGAACAAGCGTCGCACATGACGACCGGGGGTTTCGAGGGTTCCCCCCTACTCTCCTGGCGGCAACCCCCCGAAGAACTCTGGAGCTGCCCCCGAAGCCAGCGGTGGCATCGAAGGTGGAGGCTGGGAGAAACGGGTCGGTGTCCCTCGGGGACCGGACCTTCGTGGGTAAACATTCACCTGCTTTAGCGATCTTGCTGTGGGTGACGGTTCACGGGCATGGCTGTGGGCCGCGCCGGGCGGGGTGGTTGGGGTCGGCTGCCGTCAGGTGGGGAC
>NZ_CDWRCL010000307.1:0-3584 GCF_977927575.1 Frankia sp. CcCS3 | reverse complement strand
GACGAGCGTTTCACCGGCGGACCAGCCGCCACGTCCGGTGTGTGCGGTACGTCCTACATTGTTTAGCAGACGTTAAGGAAGTGTGGATCTGATGGTGCGTGCCCCGGCCGGTCCGGGCGGGTGCGGCCGGACGATGGGCTGGCTGGCTGCCGGGGACCGGTGAGGGCGGCCGGGTCACCGGCCCGGCGGGGGCTGCGGGGCCGTGGGATAGGGGGGTTGCGGGGATTGGTCCTGAGCCGTCGGGTATTGGGCCGTCGGGTACTGGGCCGTCGGGTACTGGGCACCCGGGTACGGGGCGAAGGCGGGGGAGGGTGTCGATCTCGGCCGGTTCGCCGTCAGCCGGTGGTAGGCACGCCGGGTTCGCTCGGCCAGCACGGCGGACAGGTAGGCCCAGCCCGGCGTGCCGGGCGGCGGCGGTGGTGTCACGACGGCTCGCACCTCCCGGACCAGCCCGCTGCCGAGGCATTCGAGGGCCTGCGGGGACAGCTCGTGTGCCCGGCCGAGGAACTGGCGGGCACGCAGGGCCAGAGCATCATCCAACCCGGTGAGGTCAAGGGTGGCGGCCCAGCCGACGAGCTGGGGCGGGACGGACGCCGGCACTCCGCCAGTGCGCGGCACGCTGGCCTGCAGGACGACCGTGCCGGCGAAGACGTCCCCCAGCCGCTTCGCGTGTTTCGACACCAGCATGCTGATCACTGCGGGCAGGCCCAGCAGCAGTCCGGGACGTTCGACGACCGCCCCGACCAGACCCCGGGCGAACGCGTGCCGGAAGTGGATGGGACCTCCGTCGTCGCGGACGACGCGCAGCCCCAGGGTCATCTTGCCGAGGGTCCGCCCGCGCGTCAGCGTCTCGCAGGTGACCGGGTACCCGAGCACGATGCCGACATAGACCAGCAGGAACACCGTGGCGATCAGGGCGTCGTTGTCGGGCCGCACGATCAGTAGGGCCGCGGCGCCGACCGCGTAGAGGATGTAGAGCTGGATGAGCAGGTCGAGCAGGCCGGCGATCAGACGGGAGCCCAGCCGAGCCACCCGCAGTTCGATGGTGATCGCTTCACCTGTGACGATCGCCTCACCCGTGAGGACACCCGTGCCGGCGAGACCGGCGGATCCCTTTCCCGTGACGACCTGGTTCATCTGGGCCCCCCGGGACCTCGATGGGTATCCGGACATCACTTTATGGCCTACGCCGCCCGGTTCGCTCCTCCTCGCCGGGTGGTGCCGCTGACAGCGGTGAGGACGGTTCGGACGCGTGCGGCTCGACGGTCTGCGAGGATCTCGACGGTCTGGGAGGATGAGGCCGTCATGGATCTTGATGCGTACGTCGCCGTGCACCGGCCGGAATGGGTCCGGCTTGGTCGGCTCGTCGACAAGGCCGGCCGGCCGCGGCGGATGGCACCGGACGAGCTCGACGAACTGGTCGAGTTGTACCAGCGCGCGGCTACCCACCTCTCGGTTATCCGCAGCCGGTCGTACGACACGACCCTGGTCGACGATCTGACGAACCTGGTGACGCGAGGCCGGGCGGCGGTGGGCGGCGCACCTGACCCCGGCTGGCACATCGTCGGTCGTTTCTTCGCGGTGACGTTTCCGGTGGCCGTGTACGAACGCCGATGGTGGGCTGTCGCGACGGCGCTCGGCTCCCTGCTCGTCGCGCTGGCCGTCGGTCTGTGGGTCGTGCACGACGCCGAGGTACAGGCGAACCTGCGTGCGCCGGACGCGGTCGCGGATCTGTGCCGCCACGGCTTCGCGTCCTACTACACCGAGAATCCGGCCTCGTCCTTCGCTAGTCAGGTGTGGACGAACAACGCCTGGGTGTCCGCGCAGGCGGTGGTCTCCGGGGTGCTGCTGGGTCTCCCGACCCTGCTGGTCATGTTGCTGAACGCGCTGAATCTCGGCGTCGTCGGCGGATACATGACCAGCTGCGGGGAGAGCGGGCAGTTCTTCAGCCTGATCCTCCCGCACGGCCTGCTGGAGCTCACGGTCGTGTTCGTTGCGGGCGGGGTCGGGCTGCGTCTCGGTTGGACGATCATTGCACCGGGTCCGCGCAGGCGGGTGGAGGCCCTGGCCGCAGAGGGGCGCGCAGCGGTGGCCGTCACGATGGGGATGGCGCTCGTGCTGGCCGTCTCCGGGCTGATCGAGGCGTTCGTGACCCCGTCGGGGCTGCCCACGGCGATCCGGATCGGGATCGGCGCGGTGGCGTTCGGCGGCTTCATCGCTTACGTCCGGCTGTACGGCAGCCGGGCGGCCGCGGCCGGAGAGACCGGTGACATCGACACCGGGCGCGGCGGCGCCGACCTGCTCCCGGTGGCCTGACCGCGCCGACCGGGGCCCGTGGCGGGCATCACATTTCTGGGGCGGCGGGAAGGCTGCCCGGCGATGTACCTGTTCGGTAGGTACAGGCGCGGCGCCCTGGGGTGAGCCGTGACGCCGACGAGAGGGAGCCTCATGACCACCGCGTTCGACCCGATCGATCTGGGCGGACTTCGCCTGGCAAACCGCATCGCACTGGCCCCCATGACCCGTAACCGGGCCCCCGGCGCAGTCCCGGCTCCGGCCACGGCCACCTACTACGCCCAGCGTGCCGGCGCCGGGCTCCTCATCACCGAGGGCACCCAGCCCTCCGTCGGTGGACAGGGTTACCCGAACACCCCGGGCCTGCACAGTGAGGAGCAGGTGCGGGCCTGGCAGCAGGTGACCGGCGCCGTGCACGAGGCCGGCGGAGTGATCTTTGTCCAGGTGATGCACGCTGGTCGCATCAGTCATCCCGACCTGCTGCCGGGCGGTCTCGTCCCGGTGGCCCCCTCGGCGGTCCGCCCGGCCGGCCAGGCGTTCACCGGCGAGGGTATGCAGGACTTCGTCATCCCGGCCGAGCTGACCGAGCAGGGCATCATCGAGATCATCGCCGATTTCGTCGCCGCGGCCCGTAACGCCGTCGAAGCCGGCTTCGACGGCGTCGAGATCCACGGCGCCAACGGCTACCTCGTGCACCAGTTCCTTGCCAGCGGCACCAACCGGCGCACCGACGGCTGGGGCGGCTCGGCGGCGGGTCGGATCCGGTTCGCTGTGGAGGTCACCCGGGCGGTCGCCGCCGCGATCGGCGCTCATCGGGTCGGCCTGCGGATCTCGCCGGGCACCACCTTCAACGACATCACCGAGGACGACGTGCGCGACACCTACGTCGCGCTGGTGGACGCGGTCGCTCCGCTGGGGCTTGCATACCTGCACATTGCGGAGAACACCGGGCGCGAGCTGACCCGAGAGCTGCGGGATCGCTTCGGCGGTCCGCTCATCCTCAACCCGCTCACCCCCGACCACCCGACCGGGCCGGAGGAGCTGTCGCTCGTGGAGAACGGCACCACCGACATCCTCAGTTTTGGGACGCTGTTCCTGGCCAACCCCGACCTGCCCGTCCGGCTCGCGGCCGGCGGCCCGTTCAACTCGCCGGACCGCGCCACCTTCTACGGTGGCGACGAGCGCGGGTACACCGACTACCCGGCACTCGCCGATGCCGACGCCGATGCCGACTCTGTGGCCGTGACCGTGGTTCAGCAGGAGTCGCCCGAAGCCGGGCCGGTCGTCAC
>NZ_CDWRCL010000306.1:0-3722 GCF_977927575.1 Frankia sp. CcCS3 | reverse complement strand
CGCCAGGGGTTGTGGGCGATTCATGTCACGACACGAGGCATGCCACATCAGGTCACAGCAGGCCACGCCGAGCCAACATTACGCACAGTTACCAAACTGGCTGGGGTCTCACGCCCACCCCGGTTAACTTCGAAGACCCCGTAACGGACGGCCGTATAGAAGAGGTAAGCATCGATGTCCTGGCGGTGCATGTGCATTTCCGGGCCGTTCGGAAACTCCGAGACGCTGCACTGAGTGACCTCTTCGGGGTTCTGGAGCGCACCCTCGCGGTGGTAGACAAATCCGAAGTTGCGCTTCACCCCGCAGGCCGAGGTGACGTGGGAGCGGACGCCCTCGAAGCTGCTCACATGGCCGAGTTCGGGGACGTCGAACCGCTGGGCGAGCAACTTCAGCAGATAGGTCGTCTCACCGATGGTCGACTCCCCGAGCGCGAAACGCGGATGCGTGCCACTGTCAATCAGAACCACGCTGTGACCGTGTCGGGCGAGGATATTGGCCAGCGTCGAGCCGGCGATGCCGCTACCGAGGATGGCAACCGAATAGTCGTACCCGCTCATTGCGTGACTCCCTGGGAGTCGAAATGAAATAACTTGCGCGTTTCGAACCCTCCACAGGCCTGTGACCTGCGATGATGCTCTCGATCACGTATTTGTTACTTCATTACGTCCCCCTGGACGCCGCTATCCGAGGTGGCCGACTGCATCCACCGTACTCTTTGAAGGATCACAATCAGCGCAACCAGTACACAACGGCATACTGAACCATCTCTACGGCTTCCGGTCTCCGTAAGAGGTGCATCGATGCCGATGGGTAATCAAGCTTCCCGAATCGGAAGTTTGAGCTATATGCCGGAATTTATAATATTTGTACTATAATGTTCTGATGTCTAGGCCCGTCGGCGGGCCCGCCACATGCGAAGATGCGACGCGGGTCCCCGCCGCCGCCGAGCGAACCGTGAATCGCTTATTTCTCCGTTGTTTTAGCGTTAGATCGAGGTTTGGATCGGCCGTCCACTGATCGTGAGGGATCGTGCTCGCGGCCGACGAGGGCCACGGCGCGGTGGTCGCACGTCAGGCGAAGCTGTTCGACCTCGCAGCGGGACCGCGCTACGCGACGGCGTGGGGCGGGTGGTGCCGGGCCCAGCCGGTGACGAGCGTGCTCGCCAGCAGCAGCCCGCTGATTATCGGACCGGCGCTGAACTCCGTCGCGGTGGGTTCCAGCCCCGGCCAGGCGATCGCGAACAGGCTCAGCGAACAGGCCGCCCCGAATCCGGTCGCGGCCAGCCAGTGGCGGTGAACCAGGGGCAGCCCGGCGAGTCCCGCCGCGCCGACGCCGTGCCCGAGCAGGGTCGCTGCCAGCAGCAGGCCGCCGATGCTCCAGACCGCCTCACCCGGTAACGAGTCGAGTAGCGTTGACTCCCCGTTCCACCGGTACCGTTCATCCGGGGTCCCCGTGGGTGCGCCGGGCCAGACGAGCAGGTGGACGAGCCCGTAGCAGAGCAGGGTCACCGCGGCGGCGACCGAGCCCAGCCGTCTCACCGCGACGGCGACCGCCGGGGAGTCGTAGGGGCGGCCGAGGCTCACGGCGTCCGTCGGCCGGGCACGGTGGCGCGCGGGATGGCCATGGATTCGATCGTCATGACGTCGGCATCCTCGGCGATGTGCGGCTCGGTCGGGGCATCGGTGATCGTGGTCGCGCCGGCTTCGGTCGCGGCAGTCAGCACGGCGGCGGCGAGGACGGGATCGAGTTCCACCGGAACGGTCCGCAGATCAAGCAGGCAGCATCCCTGCTCGACCCGGCCCAACACGGAGGGCTCGCCCTGGCGCAGGGGGGCGGCGATGACTGCCTCCAGGGCCACCGCGGCGCTCGGCAGCTCCGGACCGAAGCCGCCGAACCCTCTGATCGTCAGACCGCCCGCGGGGCCCGTCGGGGCCATGTCGTCTTCGTCTTGTGCGCCCTCGCGCTGGTGGCTGCCCGATCGACGGAATGCGGCGTCATTCGGCTGCGGCGACGATCCACCCCCGCCGTCGACGACCGCACGACTCGCTACAGCCGAGGCTGCGATGCCCGAACGCCGTAGCCACGCGGCGAGCGTCTCGGCCCGCGTCATCAGCCGTTCCGGTCGGGCGTGCAACGCCTGCCGGACAGGGGAGTCGGGGTGGCTGAGGGTGGCTTCCAGCGCGGCGAGCGTGAGCTTTCCGGCCCGCATTGCCCGGGCCATCGGATGCCGACGCATCCGGTCGATCAGGTCGGCACGTCCCAGCAGCAGGCCGCCCTGAGGCCCGCCGAGCAGTTTGTCCGCGCTGGTCGTGACCACGTCGACGCCGAAGCCGAGCCAGGTCGTGACATCGGGTTCATCGGCGAGGAGCGGCTCGGGGTGCAGCAGCCCGGAGCCGCAGTCACCGACGAGGGGGATCTCGAAGTCGGCGCAGAGCGCGGCAAGATCGTTGATCGCAGGGGTGTCAGTCAGCCCCACCACCTGATAGCTGGACGGATGCACGCGCAGCACGAGCCCGGTCTCCGGCCCGATCGCGTCGGCGTAGTCCCCGAGCGTCGTGCGGTTGGTGGTGCCGACCTCCCGCAGCCGAGCCCCGGTGCAGACCAGCAGTTCGGGCAGCCGGAACCCGTCCGCCGTCTCCACCAGCTCCCCGCGGCTCACCACGATCTCCCGCCGCCCGGCCAGCGCCGTCACCGCGAGGATCAGCCCTGCCGCGTTGTTGTTGACGATGTGCACGCCCGCCGCTGCGGGCACCGCGGCTGCCAACGCGGCCAGGGCGGTACGTCCTCGTCGTCCTCGCCGTCCGGTCCCGAGGTCAAGCTCGAGGTCGGTCGTGCCGGCTGCCAGGTCGAGGGCCGCGCGGGCGGCCGCGGACAGGGGAGCTCGGCCGAGCCCTCCGTGGAGCAGGACGCCGGTAGCGTTGATCACTGGGCGCAGCCTGGTGGTGACGCGAGCGAGCGTCATCGGTGCCGCTACCGGTGTCGTCGGGCTGTCCTGGGCCGGGGAAGCGAACAGACTTGTACGATCGATCACTCTTGGTGAAGCTAGTGCTCCTCCTCGCGGGATTCCGGACATGGCCGGGACGGCGGCGTGGCCTGTCGGGTGTCTGCCTCTGCGCGGTGCCTGCCTCGGCTGGGTGCCTGTCGGGTCGGTCCGCTGCCCTCACGGCTCTGGCCGTCCTTTCGATGATTAAAACGGCGCATGGCCGGGCCTCGGGCCTTCGGTCACCCGGACGGCCCCCCGCCCAGGTTGATCGTCGGCCAGGGTGGATCGTCGACGCTGAAGATGAGGGCGACGTCGGTGTCGGAGACGAAATCGACGAGTCGTGCCCCCGCTGGTAGCAGAGCCAGCGCGTGACGGAGCTCCGCGGCGCTCGATCCTTCCCCAGCGGAGATGATGTGCCGCGAGCGGACCCCGGAGGCGAGGTCGGCAGGCGGCGGTGCAGCACCGGGGGGCTGGGACGCGGAGCTCCCCACGGTGGCGAGCGCGGCGCTGGACAACAGGGCGGCGAGCCGATGCGCCTCGTCCGGCACGAGATGCGCGACGCAGAGAACGTTGAGCAGGGCCGACTGGGTGCGGAGAACGACGACTGGGGTTCTCCGCGGGACGCTGGGCTGCGTTCCCACGGTGATGACCGTGCCGTCGATCCGGCCGATGAAGGTGATGACGTCCGGGTGAGCGTCATCCGGGGTCCGGGGTGGGGTCCGGGGCGGGTCGATGTCCA
>NZ_CDWRCL010000305.1:0-3764 GCF_977927575.1 Frankia sp. CcCS3 | reverse complement strand
GGACGGTTTAGTAGATACGGCGATGGTCCAGGGCAGATGGAGGGGCCGATGCAGGACGGATGGCTGGGACGGCTCACCAGAGCGTTCCCCGACGACCCCGGGCTGATCAACCTCAAGGCGGCCGGCCGGGTTGCCTTCGTCGCCCCCATGCTGCTGGCCGTCACCTATCTGGCTGGTGGGGACGTGCGGCTGAGCCTGTTCGCCTGGTTCGGCGCCTACACCCTGCTGGAGTTCATCGACTTCACCGGGCCGACCAAGACCAGGCTGTTGGCCTACGTCGCGTTCGCGATTATCACCGTCTCGCTCATCGTCATCGGCGCACTGTGCTCCCGGACACCCTGGCTGGCGGCGCCGGTGACCGCACTGGTCGCCCTGATCGTGCTGTTTTCCGGGGTCCTCAACGCGTATTTCGCCGCCGCCGGACGGGCCACGCTGATGGCCTTCGTCCTGTCGGTGATGACGCCTGGCCCGGTGTCGGCCATTCCGGAACGGCTCGCCGGCTGGGGGATCGCCATGGTGGTGGCCGTCACCGCGGCCATGGTGCTGTGGACGGAGCGGCCCCCAACACGGCTGCGTGCCGCACTGGCTCAGGCGTGTCGGTCGATGGCCGCCGGGGTGGCGTGGACAACCATGCCTTTTCCGCAGTCTGACGGGACCGGGGCAGACGGGACCGGGGCGGACGAAGTTCCCCGGATCTGGACCGACGTGTTCCACCTGCGTCGCAGGTTCGCCGAGACCGCGCACCGGCCCAGCGGTGTCGGCGGGCGCACCGCGGCGCTGGGGTATCTCGTCGTGGACGTCAACTGGTTGGTCCCGTTCGCCGAACCGCGTGCGGACCGGAATCGGATCGCGGCGGCATGCTTCCCCCGCGAAGCTGCCGAGATCCACACCGCCGCCGCTGCCACGCTCGCCGCCGCTGCCGATCGACTCGACCGCGGTCCACGGCCCGGCCTGGACCGTTTGGAGCGGGCTGAACGGAGGATGCGCACAGCCCTGCTGGACTACCTGGAGGGGCGAGGCAGCCGGCCGGCGCCGGACGCTGACAGGTGGACCGCCCGATCGGCCCAGAAGACGGATGATCTCGTGGTCGCCGAGGCGGAGCAGCCGTCGGCTGACCTCGCGATCGCCGAGGCGTTCCGGCTGCGCAGACTGGCCCGGGGGACCCGAGAGCTGGCGATGAACGTGCTGCAGGTGACCGCGCCGGCACCGGCGCTGCGCTCCTGGGTGCGGCCGCGGGGCTGGCCCGCCAGGCTAAGGCGGCTCACCCGGCGAGGCGTCGCCGCCACCGATCTGGCCGCCGGCTATGCCAGCATCCGGTCGGTGTGGTTCCGCAACAGCGTCCGCGGCGCCGTGGGACTCGCCCTCGCTGTCGCCCTGGCCCAGAACACCGAGGTGCAGCACGGCTTCTGGGTGGTGCTCGGTACCCTGTCGGTGCTGCGGTCGAACGTGGTGGCGACCAGCTCGACGATCCTGCGGGGCCTGCTGGGCACCGGGATCGGTATTGTGGTGGGTGGCCTGTTCGTCGCCCTGATCGGCACCCACACCGTAATATTGTGGCCGCCGCTGCCGCTGGCCGTGTTCGTCGCCGGCTACATGCGGCGGAAGTCGTCCTTCGCGCTGGGCCAGGCAGGCTTCACCGTCGCCATCCTCATCCTTTTCAATATCATTGAACCGTTAGGCTGGCGGGTGGGGCTGGTCCGCATTCAGGACGTCATGATCGGCTTCGGGGTGAGCCTGGCCGTGGGAGCGATGCTGTGGCCGCGAGGAGCGGCTGCGGTCATCCGGCGTCGCGCCGCCGCGGCCTACCGGATGGGCGCGGCCTTCCTCGCCCTGGTCGTCATGCGGGCACCCGGTGATGACGATCCGCCCAGCGCCCGGCCGCGGACCTCGCCCTGGCTGGACCCGGCCTATACCGATATGTCGGACCATCCGGACGGCCCCGCAGATACCATCGGTGCGCTCGTGAGCCGGGTCGACACCTCCCGAACAGTCGACACCTCCCGAACAGAGGGCGCCGACACCGCAGGCTCGGACGACGCGGCCCTCCGCCGTCCCAGCCGGGACCAGCAGGTGGCCGCCGCGGCCCGCGATGCCATCCGCGCCGGGCGGCTGCTCGACGACGCGGTCCGTCAGTACCTGTCGGAGCAGCCTGACGGCCGGCTCGAGGTCGACGCGCTCATGACCGTCGTCGGCGGGGCGCTGCGGCTGCGCCGGACCGCGCAGCTGCTGCACGCCGGCGACGTGCCCTGGCCGGCGGACATCCTGCGGGCCGGGGGCGGCGTCAGCATGATCGCCTCGACCATGGAGATCTCCGCCGCGCTGCCCGATCTGGCCGCCGCCCAGGAAGCGGTCATGGTGGAGACGACCGAGCTGTGCGACTGGTACCTGCGGTTCGCCGAGGCACTCGGCGACGGCAAGCCTCCGCCACCGGCAGACCCGAACCCCAGTCCCGGCTCGGCCAGCATGGCGGCGCTGGCCATGGTGCGTCATGGCGCCGCCGCGCACCGACGCCCGGAACTGCGCGCCGGCGTGGCGCTCGCAGCACGCGCGACCTATCTCGACATCCTGCGTGGTCTGCAACCGATGCTCACCGACGCGGGCATGGCGCTCGTGCACCAGGGCCCCGCTGGGAGCCGCGGCTGGGCGGCCGGCGTACGACCCCGGCGGACTCGCCGGACGCCACGCTGGTGAACCGATCCGTTCGCCGACTTCGTTACGATTGCCCGTCGTGGCGCAGGTGTCCCACCTGCGCCACGACGGTCGATCAGTTCACCTGAGCGTGCCGCCGGTCACCTGGGCGTGCCGCCGGCCGTCGGGACGAGCCTGCCGCAGGCCGCCGGGTCGGTTGCCTCCTCGGGCAGGGCCGGATTGAGCTCGCTGCGGCCGGGGCCGTCGTAGCGGCCGTTGTGGCTGAAGTCGACGCCGTGCTGTTCGATCACGCCCTCACCGGCCCGCAACTGCGCGGCGACCGCCGGGGTGACCGTGAACGTGCGGTGGTAGGTCGCATTCCCAACCGGGAACCTCGCCACCGCCACCTCGCTGGCCGGGCTGGTGTCGCCGGACGTGGTCAGCGACACCGCGACCGGGCCACGCCACGGTTTGCCGTCGACGGTCCGGAAGTGGCCGTGGACGCCGGTGCCGGTCACGTCCGGCGGTGGGCAGACATGGCGGCCACCGATATGGATGTGCTGCGCGTGCGGCAGACCCGGCGCCAGCCCGCGACTGGAGATCGAGATGGTGAGTTGGTCGCCCCGCAGAATCGCGGTAGCGGTGCTGTGGGCGCCGGAATGGTTCAACGGCATGAGTGTCGCTTGAAGGAAGGTCTCCGCGGCGCCGGAGCCGGGCGTCGGCCCGCCGCGGCCACCGCCGGCGGCCGCGGGTGCCGCGGCAAGCGCCGACAGGACCCCCAGCCCGACGGCGGGCAGCAACACCTTTCGAATCAACTGACTACCCATAGTCATGAAGCTATAGAAGGACGCGGGCCCGGACGCGTCAAATCGACCGACCGGAACCTGGTCGGGTGGCCCGGGGGTGCGATCCCCCCGGGCCACCCGACCAGGCCGGTTGAGAGTACATGTCCCGGTAGGTGATCCGCCGCCATTTGCGATAGCTATACCCTCAAATCGGCAGCCGAGGCTGGCCCACAGGCCACATTCCGGCTGGATCTTCCTGCTTCGCCGGGTGCGCCCGGCCGAGCCAGCGTAAGGAGAGACGTAGCTGGTAAACATTCACCTGCTTTAGCGATCTTGCTGTGGGTGACGGTT
>NZ_CDWRCL010000304.1:0-3800 GCF_977927575.1 Frankia sp. CcCS3 | reverse complement strand
GATCACAAGATCAGCGACAGATCCTCATACATGGCCCGTCATGGCCGTATCCGTTCCGCCCGCTCACGCTGAGGACCAAGGCGCCCGGGGCCGGGTCTGAGGACCCCGCTCCCCGGCCTCGGGCGTCATCCATCCGTGCCAGGAGGGGAGGAAATCGGTGGACAGGGACACCGAAAGGCAAGACTCCGGGCTGGGGCCGCCGGGCGGCGCGGCGCTGCGGCTCATTGCTGAAGGGCTCGGGGCGGCGTTGGGACGGTTGGAAGCCGTCGGGGTCGTGCTCGCTTGCGACGCGGGCGACCTGCCCACCACCGCTGTGCAGCAGGCGGCCTTGGAGGAGCGAACCGAGGCCGTCACCGCGGAACTGCGCCGGTTGCCCGCCGTCCGGCAGGCCATCGAAGTGGAGATCGAGGTGTTGGGCGCCCGGGTGCTCACCGTTTCGCCGGCCACCCCCTCCCCGGGGCCGGCATGAACCTTCCGGCCAGCACCGCGCCCCAGCCAGCCGCCCACCTGCGTGCGAGCGTCCACCAGTTCGCCGCCGCCACCACGGCCCCGGCCTTGGCGCGGCAGGCGGCGGCCGGGCTGCTGGAGGGCTGGGGACTTACAGATCTTCTCGACACCACGGCCCTGTTGATTTCAGAACTCATTACCAATGCCGTCCGGGCCACGGAAAGTTCGGGTGGTAGCTTAAGGTCTATTGTATCCATGCGCATCAGCTGGGCCGCGCGAAGCCTCATCATCGAAATCTGGGATCGTAACCCGAAGCCGCCTGAACTTCAGGTTCAATATCTTGATCGTGAGAGCGGTCGGGGTCTCCACATTGTCGAAGCCCTGAGCCTTGCGGCAGCCTATTACCCGTCGCCCACCGGAGTCGGCAAAGTTACCTGATGCCAGATTGAGGCACCGGTGCCGTCCGAAGCTGAGGAGTCGGGCCCACTTCTCCCACACCGCCGGCCCACGGTTGCACGTGCCGATCCTGGGTTGGTTTTCGATGACATGGCCGTACTGAAACGGGTGCTCGATGGCCTGCGCGCCATGGACGGCCGCCTACCCCGGAGCGACGCCATGAGATAATAGCGTCATATCCTCGCCCAATACAGCCGTACTTCCGGAGTTTCCTCATGCCGTTTTCCGCAGACCGCTGGATGACCGAATACCCCGCCTGGCTTCCCACCGATACCGGGGTACGCCGCGTATTTGCGTTGCCGGGCGGCCCGGTCTTGGCGGAGGTTCACGGCGGCAACCTCACGCTCACGGCGCTGGGCGGCGACGAAGCGGAGCCGCTGGCGGATGTCTTCGGGATGCCGGACGGCGCTGCCAGTGAAGTGCCGGAGCTGGCCAAGGAGCTGGCTGGCCTGGGCAACGTGGGCCGCTTCCGCAACCCCTC
Organism: Frankia sp. CcCS3; assembly: GCF_977927575.1. NCBI lineage: Bacteria > Bacillati > Actinomycetota > Actinomycetes > Frankiales > Frankiaceae > Frankia > Frankia sp. CcCS3. The sequence goes on along the minus strand of NZ_CDWRCL010000304.1, from coordinate 2,416 downwards.
GCTGTGGGAGGCGCTGGCGACCGCGATCCTGCGCCAGGTCATCCGGGCGGGCCAGTCCAAGAAGCTCTACCGACAGCTGTGCGCAGCCCACGGGCAGCAGGTGGCCCTGCCGGACGGCGACACCTACGGCCTGTTTCCGAGTCCGGAAAAAGTCCTGGAGCTGGACGACGAACAATACGGAGAGCTTGGGCTCGCTTTCAAGCGGGCAGCGATCCGGGCCGCCGCCACGGCCTACCTGGCCCACGGCGAAAACTGGAAGCGTCTGTCCCTACCGGCCCTCATCGACGAATTGCAGAGCGTCCAGCGGATCGGCCCTTGGACGGCCGGCGCGGCCGTTGCCGACTACACCAATACCTGGGACCTGTACCCCTACGCCGATCTAGCCGTACGCACGTGGGCGGGGCGGGCTGCCCCGGCGCACCACTGGTTCCATAACGAGCGTGCCTTCGGCGCTCAGTGGCGGCATCTGGCGGGGGAACACCTATCGACCTTGACCCTCCTGACCCTTGCTTGGGGATCGCAACATGGAGACATTGGATGACGGCCCCGTCCTGGGCGCCGACCTGAACCGCCCGCTCGACGCCGTTTTTATCAACGCCCCCTTGCGTGACTACGGCCTGCGCCCACGGGTGAACGACTTCACCTTGCCGGTACTGGGCATGGCCTACATCGCTACCTACGCGAGCAGCCAGGGCTTCAACGTCGGCGTACTTGACGCCGAAGCCTTGGGACTCGGCATCAAAGAGACCTATCAGCTGGTGAACAGCCTCGGCCCGCGCTGGGCCGGCTTCAACCTCTTGGCCCCCACCTACGAGGTGAGCGCCGAAATCGCCGCCGGCCTGGACCGGGACATCATGGTCATGGTCGGCGGGCACCAGGCCAAGGCCATGCCCAAAGCCATCATCGCCGACCCCCGCTTCGGGGCGCTCGAAGCCCTGGTGCTTGGCGAGGGCGAAACCCGCGTGGCAGAACTCTTGCAGGACAATCGCTCCCGCGCCGACCTACCCGGCGTGATGTGGCTCGACCCCATCCTTCACCAGCCCGTCACTGGCGGCCAGCCGGGCGCGGGCCACCACCTGGCCCCAGATGTGGACCGCCTGCCCTTCGTCGACCGCCGGTTTCTGGTGGGCGACCCGTACCAGGCGCCAGACGGCCGCGTCGAGGCCAACATGGTCGGTGCCCGCGGCTGCCCGTACGACTGCTCATTTTGTGGCGCCGCCGTCAGCGCCAACCCGGACATCACCATCCGCACCCGCACCCCTGCCGGCATTATCGCCGAGATGGAGGTGCTGCACGCCACGGGCGGCGTAACCGCCTTCCGCTTCGTCGATGATCTTTTTCTCGGTTACGAGCGGTTCATCCGGCAGTGCATGGAGGCCTTCACCGCCGCCCGCCTCGGGGAGCGATTCGTCTGGGATGCCACCGGCCGTATCAACATCCTGCATCGGGCCGATGACGCCCTGTTGGATGTACTGGCCGCCAACGGCCTGCGGGAAGTTGCTCTGGGTGTCGAGTCCGGCAGTGAGCGGCTGCTTGGGTACATGGGCAAACGGATCAACCCCGATATGACCCGCTCCGTGGTCCGTCGCCTCACCGAGCGCGGCATCTCGGTGAAGGGCTACTTCATCCTGGGCTTCCCCACAGAGACGCGCGAGGAGTTGGCGGCCACCGTCCGCCACGTCAGGGAGCTGTGGGAGGTGGCGGACGGCCAGCCAGGGAACTTCCGGGCCTCCGTCTTCGAGTTCCGCCCGTATCCCGGCACGCCGGAGTGGGACCGCATCGTGGCCACCGGCCGCTACCAGCCCGCGCAGCTTCTGGCCTACACCGCCGTTGACCTAACCGTTGGCGGCCTTGACGAAGCCATGCGCGGGCGCGACGAGTTCAACTTCTCGGTCAACATCCGGTTCGGGGAAGCCACCGTAGATGAGGTGCGGGCCGCCCTGGTGGAGCTGTCCCGCGAGCAGCACGCCCGTTCCAGCGTCCGCCGATGACTACCGGCTTTTTCCTCGCCATCGACGGCCCCAGCGGCATCGGCAAGAGCACGGTCACGGCCGCCCTGGCCCGGCAACTCGCCGGCGCCGGGCTGCCGGTGCTGGCGACCAAGGAGCCCACCGCCAGCCCCCTGGGCAGCCTGACCCGCTTCGGTACTGACGACTACCAGGGGATCACCCTCGCCTGCCTGGTGGCGGCCGACCGCTACCAGCACCTTGAAATGGAGATCCGCCCGGCACTGGCAGCTGGCACTGTCGTGGTGTGCGACCGATATGCGGCGTCTTCCCTGGTGCTTCAAGGCCTCGACGGCGTGCCCGCCGACTTCCTATGGACGTTGGCGGCCGCGGCCGACCGGCCCGATCTGACGGTCATCCTCGCGGGCGACCCCGTCCGCTCCCGCGAGCGGGCGGCCCAGCGCGGCCTC
>NZ_CDWRCL010000303.1:2244-4444 GCF_977927575.1 Frankia sp. CcCS3 | reverse complement strand
CCTCCGCGCCCCGTCGTCCGCAGCCTCCGCGGCCGCCGCGGACGACACCGGCCGCGCCGACGGATGCGGCGTCGATCGGCGGCCCGAGCGATCCGCCGACGGCAACCGTTCCATCCACCGCGGCCGGCCGGCCAGCCCCGACCGGCCCGATCGAGGTAACCAGCCCGATCGAGGTAACCAGCCCCGGGGATCCGCAGGCCCCTCCCACGGACCATCCGGTCGTCTCCGAATCGTCCGTCCCGGGCCACATCTCCGCGGTGCCGGTCGCACCGCCGGTCGCCCGCTACACGCCGGCCGTGCCCGTCGCGCCCGTCTCGCCCGCCGCGGGCATGAAGCAGCTGACGGCTCCAGCACTCCCCACCGCGCAGCCGCAGCCGCAGCCGGACCCGGCGTCTCGATCCACCCGCAAGGCCGCGGCGGCAGGCGGCCAGACCGTCTCGCGTCGCCAGCCGTCGTCGGACGGTCGGCTGTGGCCGTGGCAGGAGCCGTGGGTCGGCGTGCGCGATCTCGAACCGTGGGAAGAGATTCCGGTACGGCTCTCTCTGCGCGACCGGGCCCGTATCCCGTTGCCCGGTTCATGGCGGATCGCGGTGACCTCGCTGTTCCCCTACTCCGGGACCACCACCCTTGCCGGAGTCGTCGGGCTGACCCTCGCCGGGGTGCGGGCGCAGCCGGTCCTCGCGGTCGATCTCTGGCCGGGGGAGTCTCCCGGGGGGGCGCCATCGTCGCCTGTGGGCACCGACACCGAGGACGAGGACGAACCACGCGGTGATCCGCTCGCGATCCGGGTCGGCGCGGCCGGAACGACGACGGTCGCCGACGTCGCCCGCCGGCAAGCCTCCGACAGTACGGTGACCGATCTACCCCTGATGATCAATGGTCGTCCCGCGGGCAGCACCAGGGACCTCGACGTGCTTCCCGTGCGACGCGGTGTTGGCGGAGGAGCCGACCGGCACGACGGTGACGGTTCCGGCGACGAGGCGTCCGCCGTCGTCCCCGCGGACGACACCGTCGCCCCGACCGGACTGCGGTCCGTGCTCGGCCTACTCGCGCATTCCTATCCACTGGTGCTGGTCGACGCGCCGGCCGAGGCACCGCTGACGCCTACGGCGGTCCAGGCCGCGGACCTCATCATCCTCGTCACGCTCGCGACCGCCGCCGATCTGGAGGCGACGCTCACCAGACTGTGTACGTTGCGGGACGCGGCGGGTGGTGGCTCAGCCAGACACGGCGGGCCGATGATTGTGGCGGCCATGATCGCGCCACGCCGGGGCCGTCCCTCGCCCCGGACCCGCGCGGCGGCGGCCCGGCTCGGGAGGCAGGTCGACACGCTGATCCGGATCCCGTACGACGCCCGGCTCGACCCCAGCAGGCATACTCCGGTACGGATTCCTCGGCTACGCCGACGTACTCGCCGCGCCTATCTCCGGCTGGCCGCGGCTGCCGTGGAAGCCCTGTTCACTCTCGCGAAAGCCGAGGTCACGGCCGCTGCGGGCGCTGTCGATCAGCCGGGGGCCGCGGCTGGCGGCGCCGCGGAGGCGGTCACCGCCCGTGCAGATTCTGACGCTTCCGGCGGCCCACGAGCGACTACCGAGGATCACCGTGCGGCGCAGGGCGTATCATTTGGCGACCTACGGTCACCAACGGCACCCACAAGGATCGCCGGACCGGATCGGCCGGGCGGCCCCCGCCTGTGGGAAAGGAACCGAGATGATCCTGGACGCCGCCGCCGTCAAGGCGACCGTTGTCCTCGCCGAGATACAGGTCAACCCGGATGACTCCAAGGCGCCTGGCATCAATGCTCTGAAAGACCTGGTCAACGGCCTGGCGGCCTATGCGGTGGTCGCTGCAGTCGCCGCCGTGCTACTGGGTGGTATCGCATGGGCACTCGGCGAGCGGATGGGCCTCGAGCGCGCGTCGATGGTCGGCAAGAGCGGTGTGATCGCGGGCTTCGGTCTCGCATTCCTCGTCGGTGCCGCGGCAGCCTTCGTCAACTTCTTCCTTGCCACCGGCGCAACGGCCACCGCGCCCGACCCTAACCCGGCTGGCCAGCGTCAACCCGCCGTCGAGCTCACCGTTGCCGTTGACCCCGGCGTGGTCCATGACCCATCGTCAACGCTCTTCTGACCTGTTCCCCGGATACCAGCGGGCGGACATTGCGATGATGACCGTGCCGTCTTGTGAGGGGAGTGGGCGTTGG
>NZ_CDWRCL010000303.1:0-1619 GCF_977927575.1 Frankia sp. CcCS3 | reverse complement strand
GCCTTATGGAGTGGGCGGCCAGACGTCTGATCATCATCATCGTGACCACTGGCACGGTGAGTGTGATCGGCGGATTGGTCATCGGCCGTTACGTGGTTCCAGACAATGGTTCGAATGGCTCGGATACCGCGTCCGTCGCGCCGCAGACTTCTCCGAGCGATACCCCGCCCGGAGTGACGCCGACGCTGGTCCCCTCGCCGAAGCCGTCTAGCCAACCGGCCGACACCGCCACCCCCACCTCAGTCCCCGGTGTCCCCACCCGGATCAACGAGTTCGGTATCCCGGTCGGCTACCCCCGCACCGAAGCCGGCGCCGTCAGCGCCTGCGCCAACTACGTTTCTGCGTACGTAAAAGCTACCAATCGCGAGCCCACGCGCCTCAAGCAAATTTTTAGATTAATAGCAGATCCCTCGACTGCCAATCGACTTAGCCAACTTCTTATTGATGTCAATAATCAGACGGCAAAAAATTTTGGAGTTTCATCTGTAAACTCCCCCGACTTTCAATTGATTTATCGAACCCTCGGATATAAAGTTGAAAAATTTAATCCCAACGAGACAAAAGTATATATCTGGTCCAATGCAAGTGCCGGAATAATTGGTGGATCGCCGAACTACAAGCCTCGAAACTTCTGGGGAACCGACCTCTGTACGGTGAGCTGGAGTGGCACAGATTGGAAACTTTCTGACGCCACCGATGGCCCGGATGGGAGTCGAAATGAAATAACTTGCGCGTTTCGAACCCTCCACAGGTCTGTGACCTGCGATGATGCTCTCGATCACGTATTTGTTACTTCATTACGTCCCCATGGTCCTGATCCCGTTGAGCAGCGGTCCGAGGAATTTCGGAGTTTTCTTCTGATCGGAGCGGTCGCATGACGTCCGGCGGTACAGGCGAAGGCAGTATTATCCTGGCCTTCAACCCCAATCCACTCGATGCAATCAAGGGTGCGATATCGGGGAGTGCGGATGCGTACTTCAACTCGATGGGCAAGGCCTTCTGCGGCATGGCGGCTGACCTGTCCAGCTCCGTATTCAGCTTCGCGGCGCAGAAGACGACCATCGACCTGAACGCCGACTACGTCGTCCAGAACTACAACATCGCGTTCGGGGTGGCGGTACTGATCGTCACCGGCCTGTTCATCTGCGCCTGCATCATGGGCGCCGTACGCGGTGATCCTCACATCTTCGCACGCGCGCTAGCCTCCACCGGCACCGCGATCCTCGGCTCATTCGTCGCACTCACCCTGCTGCAGATGGTGCTCACTGCCTCGGACGGGATCGCCGACGCCTTCGGTGACGGGAAGCCACTCGGCTCGGCCCTGGTAGCCCAACTGCGGGCTCTACCGGAGCAGGGGAACTTCGCACTCGACATCGTCCTGTCGCTGCTGGTGGCGTTGTTCTCGTTTGCGCTCTTCGTGGTGCTGTACATCCGCAAGGTTGCGATCATCGTGATGGCGGTGTTCATCCCGGTGTATCTGGCCGGGCAGCCGACGATGTCCACGAGCGCCTGGATCAAGCGGGCGACCGAGATCCTCTTGGCGCTGATTTTCGCGAAGCCGGTTATTTACGCGATTTTCACGCTCGGTGCCGGTGTGGCAAGCGACTCGAGCGGCTCCA
>NZ_CDWRCL010000302.1:0-3826 GCF_977927575.1 Frankia sp. CcCS3 | reverse complement strand
GTCTCGATCACGTATTTGTTACTTCATTACGTTCCCTATGCGCCTTTGGTGTCGTTTGGCGTCGGGTCGATTCTCCCGGGTGTGCCGCGTCGTCATCGTCGTCGCGGGGCGGTGGAGAAGAAGCGGAGCTGTCGTGCTCGTCGATCTTGCTGGTCCCGCTGAAGTTCCGTGCCCGTTCCGCGGCGTCGGCACTCGCGCCGGAGAACAGCCGGGCGTCCTCGGCGGCATCGGCATGCGCATCCGCGGGCGCGGTGCTCGTCCCGCCCCCCGTATCGGTCTCCGCCTCCCGGCTCGCACTGCCGGCGGTGGTAACCGCGGCCGAGTTCGTGGCAGCCATGATCGTGGGGGAGAGGAGACCCTGCACTGGGACGGGAACCACCCGCGCTGGTGCTTCGTCGAGGCGGATGCCGTTCGTCTTGCGGAGCCGGTCGGACCTGCTGCCGGGGTGGTCGCCGTCGGGGTGGTCGCGGCCGTCGCGGTCATCGGGCCGGCCCTGATCCGGGAGGCGCAGACCGAGCAGGTGCGCGGAGGCGTCGAACTCGATGCGGGTCCGGGGCAGGGCTGTCGGATGGTTGTGCTGCACCCATCGGACGAGTTCCTCGCGCATGTGGCAGCGCAGGTCGAACACGGTCGGTCCGTCCTTGCCGCTGACCAGGACGCGGATGCGGATGTGATCACCGATGGCGTCGGTGACCTGCAGGACGCAGACCCGCTTGTCCCACAGGTCCGTGGCGTCCAAGACCCGGTGCATCTCGGCCCGCATCTCGTCGATCGGGATTGCCCAGTCCAGGTCCAGCTCGACGGCACCGAGGACCGCGGACTCTTTGCGGGTCCAGTTCTGGAATGGTGTCGTGGTGAAGTAGGTCGACGGAAGGACCATCCGCCGGTCATCCCAGATGTGGACGACGACGTAGGTGAGAGTGATCTCCTCGATCCTGCCCCACTCCTTCTCGACCACCACCACGTCGTCGACCCGGATGGCGTCGGTGAAGGCCAGCTGGAGTCCGGCGAAGACGTTGGACAGCGAGGTCTGGGCGGCCAGCCCCGCGACGATGCCGACCACGCCGGCCGAGGCGAAGATGCTGGCGCCGGCGACGCGGACGCTCGGGAACGTCATGAGCATCGAGGCGCCCGCGATGATCGAGATGATGACCACCGTGACCCGTCGGAGCAGGGTGACCTGGGTGCGCACCCGGCGGGCATGCCGGTTGTCGACGACATCCACCCGGTAGCGGGCGAGCGCGAGGTCCTCGAAGGTGAACGCGAGCACCGTGACGCACCAGGCGATTCCAGCGATAAGGGCGACATTGGACACCCGCAGGGCCGCCTCGGTCCAGGCCTGTTCAGCCGTGGAGTTGAGGCCGACGAGCAGGGCCACCAGCACGAGCGTGAGTCGCGTCGGCCGCTTACCGTGCTGTGCGAGATCGGCGACGATCTCCGAATGGCGGCCGATCCGTCTGGCCATGCGGTGCAGCAACACGGAGACGGCCAGGGCCAGCAGGACCGCACCGCCCAGGATCGTCAGGACGGCGATGGTCGATCGCATGTCGGAGAAGGACAGATCGGGCGCGGCGCTCAGATGCACAGACAGGCTCCTCGTCCTGGGCCATGGGCAGGAGGGGACGGGCACCATGGCATGGTTGGACGGCGCGGGTCGCGAACCCGCGCCGGTGCGTCCTTCTCCACGTCTCTCGGTATCCCTCGCTACCCTCCGCGGCCCTCAGTATCCCTCCGGATCCTCCGGTGAGGATTCCGGCGACGGTGCTCCCCTCTCTGCCAGGGGCGCAGGCACCCGGTGCGCCGGTCAGTTCTCCCGGGCGGGCAGGAAGCGGTACATCACGTAGAGGTCGACGTCGCCGAGCCAGGGATGGCGGAAGGCCGCCGGAAGGGTCCCGACGAGGCGGAACGCCAGCGAGCGCCACAGCGCGACCAGCCGTGGATTGGCGGCGACGACGGCGTTGAGCTGCATCGCCCGGTAGCCGAGATCGGCCGCGTACTCGATCATCTGCTCCGCGGCCTGCCGGCTGACGCTCTCCCAGCGGTCGCCCCCGGCTCCCCGGCCGCCGTAGTAGCTACGTCCCCCGTACGGCCCGTAGCCCTGGTACATTCCGGCCCCGCCGCGCGGAGCCCCGTGATCCACCCGCTTAGGATCAACGAGCAGTACCGCCTGGACGACATGATCTCCCAGGCCCGGCTGGCTCGGTGTGAGCAGTGCGGTCGCGATGATCGAGGTATCGCCCGGGCCGTCGTCCTCCTCCATCACCAGAACCTCGGCCGGCGGGGGCAGCATCCACGCGCTTTTCGCGACGTCCTCGTCGGTGTCCGGTGTCCAGGCGCAGGTCTCGCCCTCGACCACAACGGCCCGCCAGATCGGCCAGATCGCGCCCCAGTCCTCCTCTGATGCCCGCCGTGTCCGCACAGATCGATCCTGCCTGTTCACCGGGCCGGAAGGTAAAGGACCTGGAGCGCCGGACCCGCGGCAGTCACCCATCCTGGCGTTCGGCGGCTCGGTCACCGGCCGGGTTTTAAGATCCGGTCGACGGCGTAATCGCTGCATCCCTGCAGATGAACCCGGCCCATCAGGTGATCGGGATGGTCGGCGCGGGGCCACACGGAGAGATTCGTCATGGCATAGCCGTCCGGGTGGTTGATCCAGCGTTCGCCGCTGAGATTCACCGCCCCATCGGTGCAGGTGATCCAGACGAGAAACGCACCGGTGGAAACCTTCGGACTGGTCGGCAGCGGAAAGAAGTCGAAAGTGGCCCACAACACGCCGCCGGGTGCGGCGATGATGCTCAGTAGATGATGAAACCCCTGCCCCCTGGTGCTGCACTAGCCTGCGGCCGGCTGCCGGACGGCCCGTACGCTGCACCTGGTAACAGGCAGAGCCTCCGGAGGCCGTCTCCTGAGTCGCCGGGCACCCGGGTCAGGGCGGGGGTGGGTCGATCTCGAGGTCGATGCGATCGCCGGCCCGCACGGACGCGATGATCGGATGGTCGGCTCCCAGACTCTCCCCGAGTGTGGCTAGAACATTTGCGCGTAGCGCATCTGCCGTCTCGGTCTCGCTGAGGGCGGACAGGTCGATCGCCAGATTGGCGGAGGCGATCAGGGTGGTCGGGTGGTCATCGCCGAGCCGGTTCCGCAGGTGAGAGACGGCGTCCTCGTCGAGACTCCGCGAGCTCATCATCTGGTTACTGTCGTAGCGGCAGTTGGCTAGATTGAGCATGCATGACACCGTGAAAGGGTGATCGTCGGAGAGAACGGCCCGTAATCTGTTCCCCGTTTCCTGGGCGAGGGCGCCGGCTTCGTCCGGGTCGCCATCGAGCCGAATGGCGACGACCAGTGCGTTAGCCGCCGCGAGGGTGTAGAGATTGTCCGCGCCAAGCCGGCGCTTGGCCTGTTGGAAGGTGTTCTCGGCCAGCTTTCGCGCAGCCGGTACCTCCCGGCTCAGGCACAGATCGCCCACCAGGCTGATGGCTGCGGTGAGGGTTTCCGGCTGATCTTCTCCCACGTAGGTCCGGAACTTCTTGAAAGCCTCCTCCGAGGTATGGTGGGCCGCGCCCGCCCGCCCTGCGCGCCGTAGTGTGACCGCGTAGTTCCGCAAGGAGCGCAAGGTGTCCGGATGATTGATACCGAGGATATCCCGGCATCGGGTCAAGGTCTCCTGAAGGATTTTCAGGGATGCTCGGTAAAGGCCACATGCGCGTAGGTCCCGGGCGTGACTGTCGGCATACTGAAGGGTGAGGATGTAAACATTCACCTGCTTTAGCGATCTTGCTGTGGGTGACGGTTCACGGGCATGGCTGTGGGCCGCGCCGGGCGGGGT
>NZ_CDWRCL010000301.1:0-3836 GCF_977927575.1 Frankia sp. CcCS3 | reverse complement strand
CCCTAGGTCGACCAGGGGATGCTCCGGTCTGGCGCAGGACGACCGGCACGTCGGAGCGCAACTCGGTGAGCCTCGCCGTGCCGTCCGGAGCCGGTTCGACCCGGATGACGGCCCGTGCCCGCACGGCCGTGCGGCCCGTTCGGGCGGCCGTGACGAGAGGGCCCTCCGGCCCGGCCGCGACCCCGCCCAGGATGACCCCCCGTCTCATGGCTGCCATGGTGCCAGCCGGCGGGCACCGGTCAGGACGTGAACATCCGCAGCGCCGTGGTGCGGTGCCGTTCGGCCAGGAGATCGAGGCGGATGCCGGTGACAGCGGGAAGCAGCCGGGGCGGGCGTCGGGAAGCCTCCGCACCGGCCAGCGCGATCGCCTCGACCTCGTCGGCGAGCCGGGCGAGCACGGCGGTGACGGCTAGGGGGTCCAGCCCCATCAGGCGGGTCGCGGCGGTCGCGGGTCCAGTGACCGTGGTGTGGGCGGCGACCAGAGCGGCGTCCGAGGGACGCAGACCCGCGCCCGCGGCGACCATGCCTAGTGCGATCGGGTGGTGCGGTGCACGTGGAGCGGGCGGCACCGGCCAGGCGGCCCGGCCCGCTCGCAGCAGCGTGCGCCCCTGAGCCCGGCTCGCATCGCGTTGAGCGGGGGAGGGCGGCCGGGGTGACGGATGCGGCGGGGACGTGGTCGGCGCGTGGCGCCCGCGTCGTGGGACCTGGCTGCGTGTCGGCCCGGCAGGCCGCGGCCGCGAAGGCCGCGGCGACCAGGCCGGTCGTGGTGAGCCGTCCGACGAGGAACGCCGCCAGGTCGGCCAGGTTTGCCAGACTCCCGTCCGTCACCGCGGCTTCGACACCGCCCGAGTGGGCGTGACCTCCCGTGGGCATCCGGCCGTCCGCGAGGACCAGCAGCGTCGCCCGCCGTCCGGATCGCCCGGTCGGACCAGCCTCGTCCCCGGTCCCGCCGTCCCGTGCGATATCGCCCTCACCTGCGATATCGCTGTCACACGAGGCTCCGCCGTCATGACCGGGTGTCGTGTGGTCGAAGTCCATCCGTCGTTCGGACGACAAGTCCGTCATGCTGCCCACCCGGGTGTGGAAGAGTTCGCCGCCGGCGGTCGATGCCGGATCACGCGAGCGCCGAATCATGCGAGCAAGGCCGGCGATGGCATCCCGTTCCGCGGGAGCCCTTCGGCGGACCCCGAAAGCGGATCCCGAAAGAGGTGGGAGATGCCTGGATCATGGTCTGGATCACGGTCGAGACGCGGACGCCTACGCGCCCGCGTGACCGGTGTGACGCTGGTGGCGGTCGCACTGTCTCCCGTTCTGACCTCCTGCGGCCAGGACCGGCCGCCCAAGCCCCGCTGCCAGGCCGGCTACTACGCCGAATGGGACAACGACGACCACGAGTGGGAGTGCGAACGCTCCGGATCCCACAGCAGGAGCGATCATAAGGACAGCCGCTGTCAGAACAGGAAGTAGCGATGGGCCATCGGGAGTTCGCTCACCGGATCCGCCTCGATCGCCTCACCGTCCACCGTGACGGTGAACGTGTCCGGGTCCACCCGGATGTCCGGTGTCGCGGTGTTCTCGGGAAGATCCGCCTTGCCGCGGCGGCGCACATCCGCGACCGGCACCACCGGGGTGGCGAGCCCCAGCCGTCCAGGCAGCCCGTCCTCGATCGCCGCCGGGGCGACGAAGGCCAACGACGACGCGGCGGCCGGACCACGGGCGGCTCCCCACATCGGTCGGGGCAGCACCGGCTGCGGGGTCGGGATGGAGGCGTTCGCATCGCCCATCGCGGCCCAGGCGATGAACCCGCCCTTGAGGACCAGTGACGGCCGCACCCCGAAGAACGCTGGATCGTACAGCACCAGGTCGGCGAGCTTGCCGGGCTCCACCGAGCCGATCTCTGCGTCCAGGCCGTGCGCCACCGCCGGGCAGATCGTGTACTTGGCGATGTAGCGCCGGGCCCGGGCGTTGTCGGCCCGATCGTCGCCGGCCAGGGACCCGCGCCGGAGCTTCATCACATGCGCGGTCTGCCAGGTACGCAGGACGACCTCGCCGATCCGGCCCATCGCCTGCGAGTCCGAACCGATCATCGAGATCGCGCCCAGGTCGTGCAGGATGTCCTCGGCGGCGATCGTCGACGGCCGGATCCGGCTCTCGGCGAAGGCCAGGTCCTCGGGCACGCTGGGGTTGAGATGGTGACAGACCATCAGCATGTCGAGGTGCTCGTCGAGGGTGTTGACGGTGTGCGGGCGGGTCGGATTCGTCGATGACGGCAGCACGTTGCCGGCGGCCGCGACCGTGATGATGTCCGGGGCGTGCCCGCCGCCGGCCCCCTCGGTGTGGTAAGCATGGATCGCCCGGCCGGCGATGGCGGCCAGCGTGTCCTCGACGAAGCCGGCCTCGTTCAGGGTGTCGGAGTGCAGCGCAACCTGGACGCCGGCGGCGTCGGCGACCCGCAGGCAGGCGTCGATCGCGGCCGGCGTCGTCCCCCAGTCCTCGTGCAGCTTGAAGCCGGCCGCCCCGGCGCGCAGCTGTTCCCACATCGACTCGTCGCTGACCGTGTTGCCCTTGCCGAGCAGGACGACGTTGACCGGCCAGTCGTCCAGCGCGGACAGCATCCGCGTCAGGTTCCAGGATCCGGGCGTCACCGTCGTCGCCTTCGTGCCCTCGGCCGGGCCGGTGCCGCCGCCGATCAGCGTGGTGATGCCGGCGCCCAGCGCCTCCGGAACCTGCTGTGGGCAGATCAGATGGACGTGGCAGTCCACCGCGCCGGCGGTGAGGATCTTTCCGTTACCGGCGATGATCTCGGTGCCGGGCCCGATCACCAGGTCGGGATGGACGCCGTCCATCGTGTCCGGGTTGCCGGCCTTACCCAGCGCGACGATCCGGCCGTCGCGGATCCCGACGTCGGCCTTGACCACACCCCAGTGGTCGAGAACGACGGCACCGGTGATGACGAGGTCGGGCGCACCCTCGGCGCGGGTCGCCAGGGACTGTCCCATCGACTCACGGATGACCTTGCTACCCCCGAAGACGGCCTCGTCGCCGGTCCCGGTGCCCGCCGGCCCGCGGCTGCGGTCCTCTGTCACCTCGATGAACAGGTCGGTGTCCGCGAGCCGGATACGGTCGCCGGCCGTGGGGCCGTACAGCGCCGCGTAGCGGGGGCGGTCGAGTCGGCTCACGAACCCTCTCCCTGAAAGCCCGGTATGTCCTCGATCGTCGCGGTGTCCGCAATCCGGGTGCCGCTCGCGGCGTCCAACGGGCCGGCCGATTCCGGCCGCAGGCCCGGCACGACCCGGGTGCCGGCCAGCGGCACCAGCTCGATCTCGCGTTCCACGCCGGGCTCGAAGCGGACCGCGGTGCCGGCGGGCACCGCGAGCCGGTGGCCCCAGGCACTCGCCCGGTCGAAGTCGAGAGCGGGGTTCGCCGCGGCGAAGTGGTAGTGCGAGCCGACCTGCACCGGCCGGTCGCCCGTGTTACGGACCAGCACCGTGCGTACCGGGCGTCCGGCGTTGATCTCGACGGGATCGTCGCCGGTCAGGATCTCCCCGGGGATCACGGGATCGGCCGGTGGACGGTGACCAGCTTGGTGCCGTCCGGGAAGGTGGCTTCGACCTGCACCTCGCCGAGCATTTCCGGCACGCCCTCCATGACGTCATCCCGGGTGAGCACGGTTCGCCCGGCGCTCATCAGGTCCGCGGCGCTGCGACCGTCCCGCGCGCCCTCCAGCAGGAACGAGGTGATGATTGCGGTCGCTTCGGGATGGTTCAGCCGCAGCCCACGGGCTCGCCGTTCACGGGCGAGCCCGGCCGCCACATGGAGGCTCTTCGAAGTTAAGC
>NZ_CDWRCL010000300.1:2193-4457 GCF_977927575.1 Frankia sp. CcCS3 | reverse complement strand
CTAGAATGGATCCCCCGGTATGTGGCGGCTGATCCCGAACTGGCAGACCCGGATCGTCGGGGGATTCCGAAATTCTGGGATATGAGGGTCCGCGACACCGTGGTAGAGATCATCCCGCCGGCCGTGCCCGAGCACTTCAAGCACGTTTTGGCGGGCTTGGCCAGCCCTGACGACGACCTGCTGGACCAGCTGATGAGCGGGCAGTTCGCCTACCCGGGTCCGGTACCCGAACGGACCATCGCCCAGCTCCCGGTCAGTCTGCCGCCGGCGGGGGAACTCGCGGAGGCGGCCGGGCGCAGCCGGGTCGTGGGGCAGCTTCGCGCGTTCGTCGCCTGGGTCGGCACGGATGGTCGGCCGTTGACAGCCGCCGGAAATCTCAGGCCGGCCGACGCGCGTGAGCTTGTCGACCTTCTCGATACCGGCGAGCAGGGCCTGCGGGTACGCAGCACCGCCGAGCTGCCCCACCTCAACCTGATCTTTACCTGGGCGAAGAAGACCCGCCTGGTGCGGGTCAGCCGGACGAAGCTGGTGGCGGTGGCCAAGGCGCGGCCGCTACTCAAGGACGCCGAGGCACTGTGGCAGCGGGCATTCGAGACGTTCTTCGAGCTGCGGGACGCGGTGTGTCTGCCGATCTGGACGGGCAGTGGCACCTCCCTGCTGTACGACGTATACGCCGAGGCGGTCCCGGACATGCTCAACACGATCTACAGCCTGCCGGATCCGATGCCGATGGCGTGCCTGGAGGAGGCGGTGTGGCAGTCGTGCCGGCAGCAGTTCCGCGTCGACGCCGGAAGCCCCCTGCAGCAGGGCGGTTGGCGAACACACCTCGGGAGAGACATTAAACGTGTGTTCGATGTGCTGGCCGCGCTGGGCGCCGTGGAGAGGACGCGCGGGCTCGCGGACGAGAAGTTCATCGCCACTCTCGCGGACGACGTCGAGACGCCATTCGCGGTGGAGCGGTCGATTTCCGGCCCGGCGGCGGCCCGCCTGCGCGCGGAGCTCGCCCAGCCCACCGAGTTGGTGGCGCTGACCGCGCTGGGCACCCGGGCCATGCGTGGGCGGCTGCTCGCCGAGGGACGGGAGGCCGGCCTCGTCGGCGACCTGGCAACCGCACAGCCCGCCGAACTGCTGGGTGTGATCGCTGAGCACTACACCCGGGAGACGGGTAACGCGGAGATCACCAACTGGCTGGCCGGGCACGGCGGTGACGTCGAGCCGCTGCTGGACGCGGTGCGGGTCTGCCCGTTTCGGACCAGGGCTGCGGCGATGCTGAACGTGCTCACCTCGGCGGTGCCGGCCGGGGCGGAACTCCTGGACGGGCTGCGCGACGACCCGGTACTGGCCCCGCTCGCGGTGACGGCCCTGCTCGACCGGGGCGCCCTGCAGCCGGAGGACCTCACCGATCGGGAGCAGGCACTGGTCATGACCGAAGGGTTCCTGCAACTGCTGGAGATGGGCGGGCCTGAGGTCGTCCGCGAACAGATCGAGGAGATGGCCGGCGACCTGGCCGGCCTGGACTTCGCGGAGCTGCTCGCCATAATGCGCGGCTGCGGACATCCCGGTGCGCCGACGTTGCGGGACTTCCAGGCCCTCGTGGTAGATCCGGGGTAGCCGGAGGTCGCGAGAGCGAAGGTGAACAGGTCAGTCGGGCTGCGACGGACCGGGCAGGACGATACGGAACGCCGCCCCGCCGCCCGGGGTCGGGCGGTATTCGACCCGCCCGCCGTGGCGGCGGCGACGGAGACGTACATCGCGGTCCACAGCAGCCGGTTGACCGGGTGACGGACGAAGTCCTCACCGGTCTCCGTCTGGACCAGGTGGGGAGACCATCGGGCCGGGTGCCGCGCCAACCCGCAGGCGGGAGTCACCAGCAGCTACGAGTGGACCGGCTCAGGACGCCCGGGCGTGCTTACGAGCGGTAGCGGCATGTCGCAGGTCGCCACGCCCGCAGTATCCGTACTCGACCCGTCGCCGCCACACGGTCAGCCGGCAGTGGTCCGCCTCAATCGTCCAGGTACGGCGTTCGACCCGATCCTCGATCTGCACGGGCCGCGAGGTCACCGGCTCGTTCGCGCGCAGATGAGCCCAGTTGTGCGCCGCCTCCCATTCCGGGAAGGTGGCTACCAGTTCGCCATCGCCGTCGTAAACCTGGAATTGGCGAGTCTTCATTGTCGCGCCTTTCGGTGATTGTCCGATAATGATGAGCGGGATCTGCCCGCCGGAGCCGCCGCGGAAGAAATCCCCTCCCCCCCCCCCCCCCCCCC
>NZ_CDWRCL010000300.1:0-1597 GCF_977927575.1 Frankia sp. CcCS3 | reverse complement strand
AAAACCCCCCCCCCCCCCCCCCCGCGCACAGCCGCACGACGGAGAGCCGCGCGACGGGGACAGCGCGGCGGACAACGGCGAGATGGCCGGCTCCGGGCGAGGATCGTCATCCACTCACCCGGAACCGGCGGCTGGCGGTTGACGCCTGACGGTTGACGCCTGACGGCGTCGACACCTGCGGGACCGGCGACGCGGCCGCCGGGCATGGAGGCACCACAGGTGCGGGGCACCGTGTCTCGGCGCGGTCTCCCTACCGACATCCCGGACCCTGCGCGATGACCATCGACGTCTCCCCGCAACCAGCTCTACCCCAAACTCTCACCTTGAGGTGCATAATCGCTACTCAAGGTAAGCATGACCCCTGCACGCCTCTTCTGCAAGAACTTCTGTAAGAGTTTCGCTACCCAGCGATGCGCGCCCTGGGTGAGGAGTGGCGAACAAGTGGCAGGATGCATCCATCACCCCGAAGAGCCCGAAGGACGAGCGATGGCCACGAGCGGCGGTCCGACCGTGCGGCGAAGGCGCCTGGGCGCCGAGTTACGACGACTCCGCGAGGGGGCGGGCATCTCCGTCGACGAGGTCTGCCAGCTGCTGCGCTGTTCGGTTTCCAAGGTCAGTCGGATGGAGAACGGCCGCGTGCCGGTCCGCACCCGGGACGTGTCCGACCTGCTGGGTCTCTACGGCGTGACCGACGACGAACGCCGGGACGCGTTGCTGGCCCTGGCCCGCGAGTCCCGGCGCCACGGCTGGTGGCATACCTACCACGACGTGGTCCCCGCCTGGTTCGAGATCTATATCGGCCTGGAGGGCGACGCCGCCTCGATCTCGGTCTACGAATCGCAGCTCGTCCATGGGCTACTGCAGACCAGCGACTACGCCCGGCACGTCATCCGAGCCGACGATCCGGAGGTGAGCGAGGACGAGGCCGAACGCAAGATCGCGCTCAGGCTGGACCGGCAGCGCCGGCTCACCGCCGCCGATCATCCTCGCCTCTGGGTGATTCTGGACGAGGCGGTCCTACGCCGGACAATCGGCGGCAGAGCCATCATGCGAAGCCAACTCGAGTTCCTCGCCAAACAGTCCGAACTGCCGAACGTGACAATCCAGGTGCTTCCCTTCTCCGTGGGCGCGCATGCCAGCCTGGGAAGCACATTCTCGATACTCGGATTCCCCGAGTCGGGAGACAACGAAGTGGTCTATATAGAGGAAGCGGCCGGAAGCCTCTATATTGAGCGCCCCTCCGAAGTCAGGCGCTATAGAGTGAAGCTGGATCATCTTCTGGCGGCAGCCCTGCGGCCGGAGGAGTCCATCCAGATGATACTCTCGGTCGCAGAGGAAATGAAATGACCAGATATATGAAGCCGATCATCGACAATGTCATCGGGGCGGCTTGGCGCAAGAGCAGCTACAGCAACGGCGCGGGCGGTATGTGTGTGGAGGTCACGGCGCTCGGCGGGGGCGTCGCCGTCCGCGACTCGAAGAACCCGACCGGGCCGGTGCTCGCCTTCTCGGCGGCCGAGTGGGACGCGTTCCTGGCCGGCGCGCGGGACGGCGAGTTCGACCGGAGTCGGATCATCCCGGCTCTTCGAAGTTAAGC
>NZ_CDWRCL010000299.1:0-3862 GCF_977927575.1 Frankia sp. CcCS3 | reverse complement strand
GGCCCGGGCCGTCCGGGCCCGCGATCCAGCCGCCCGTCGGCGACCCGCACCTGTCCCAGCCGCCATCCCGCCCGGTGACGCCCCCTGTCCGTCCGGGGGCCGGCGAGCCACCGCCCGGCGTCGTCACCGCCACGATGGACCTGAGCGCGCTGCAACGCCGGTTGCGGGCGGAGAAGACCGAGCTCCTCCATCGGGTCGAGGGGCAGGCTCCCCGGCATCGCCGCTCGGACCGGCGGGCGCGCCGAACCGACGAGACCGACCCGGAGAGCACGCAGATCTTTCCGCGGCAGCCCCCCGCTGGGCGTGACGGCCGATCTCCCGGGGCGGGCGCCGCGCGGTCCCGCGGTCGACGAAGGCTCGCCGCGGCGGGCGGCGGCGAGCGTGCCGCGGCCGCGTCCTTCGGGCCGGGGCCCGGTAACGGGGCCGAGGGCCTGGCGGACGATCTGACCGGCGGCGAGCGTCCGGGCGGCGAGGGTTCCGGCGGCCGTGGCGGAGCCAGGTCGAAGGCGATCTGGACGCTGATGGACCAGGCCGTCTCCAGTGCGACGAACGCCGCGATCTCGTTCCTGATTGCCCATCAGGTCAGCGACGTCGAGTACGGCGCGTTCGGTATTGCGTACACGTTGTTCTCCATCGTCATCGGCCTGGTCCGTGCCGGGAGCTGCATGCCGCTGAGCATGTTCTACTCGAGTGTCACCCGGAGTGACTTCCGGGCGGCGGCCACCGCTACCACCGGCTCGTCGTTCGTCTTCGGCGTGGCCGTGGGAATCACGTTCGTCGGTCTGGGCCTGCTGCTCGGCGGCCCGGTCGGGTCGTCGTTGTCGGCGATGGGCCTCGTGCTGCCCGGCCTGCTGCTGCAGGATGCGTGGCGCTATGTCTTCTTCGCGATGGGGAAGCCCTTCGGCGCCTTCGTCAACGACACCGTCTGGGCGGTCGTCCAGATCCTTGGGATCTTCCTGCTCATCCACCGCGGTGTGACCGCATCCCCGCCGCTGCTGCTCGCCTGGGGGGCCTCGGCTCTCGTCGCGGCCCTGCTGGGGATAGCCCAGGCCGGCTTCTGGCCGTCGCCCGGCGAGACCCTTCGATGGCTTCGCAGGAACAAGTCGAACTCCGCCTACCTGGCGGCGGAGTTCATCACTGTCCAGGGCGCGATGCAGACCTCGCTGCTGGTGATCGGAGCGGTGGGTTCGCTGGCGACGGTGGGCGCCCTGCAAGGCGCGCGCACGCTGCTCGGCCCGACCACGGTGGTCGGGGTGGGGGTCGTGAGCTTCGCGTTGCCGGAGTTCTCCAAGCGGACCTCCATGACCCGCCACGCCCGGGAGCGCGCCGCCTACGCTCTCTCGGCCCTCGTCCTCGCCATTGGCACGGCGTGGAGCCTGATCTTCTACCTCCTTCCGGAACGTTACGGTCAGGTGTTGTTGGGCGACTCGTGGGATGGCGTCAAGAACATCCTGGGGCTGTCAATCCTGCACTATCTGGCCGCGTCGGTCGCGGTCGGACCGGCATGTATGGTCTACGCACTCGGAAAAACTAAGATCACATTCCGGGTCAATGCAGCCTTTGCGCCAATGTTGTTTGGTTTTCCCATCATTGGGTTGCTTGTCCGGGGCGCGCGGGGCGCGGTCGTCGGCTATAACATCGCTTTCTGGTCCATTGCACCGGTGTGGTTTGTACTGCTCCGCCGGCTCGGTCGGGAGCACGACGTGGAGCAGGCCGCGCTACGGGACGCGGAGCGGGCGGCGCGGAGCGGCTCCGGGCCTGCTCCCGCCCCGGCGGAGCCGGGAGGACGAGAGACGAGAGTTGCCGCGCCCGCGCCGGGCCGGGATGAGCGACGCACGCCGGTCGAGACGGTCGAACGCCGGCGAATCTGACCATCGAATGGATCCCGTGGATGATGTCGAGGATGTGGATGTCGCTCCGGAGCACGGCCCTCGCCGGCCTGGTCGCGGAACCGGATCGCGGCGTGGTGGGCGGGGCACCTGAGCGTCCGTGCGGCGTCAGTCATAGCTATAGACCGTTTACTATCCGCTATCGGCTATGCTCACAAATCGGTTCCGTCAGATCTAGACCGTGGTCCGGCAATCGGGCCGGATGCTCCTGTGGGGGGCCACATTGAGTTCGCTTCATGTCCCGCTGGAGGAGTCGTTGCGTCGTCTCACCGGCACTCCGATCCGGATGCGGGCCCGGTCCGCCCGTTCTGAGTCCGTGGCGGGTGCGTCATGAGTCGCAACGTGCAGGCGGGCAACGAGACCAGCCGGGCTCCCTCCGCCCCGTCCCTGCTTCGTATCCTCCAGCCACGGCTGCTGGTCGTCGCCATCGTCGTGGTCATCTTCGCGGCTCTGGCGGCCGCCTACTCCAAGACGCAGACGGCGACCTACCGGTCGAGTGCCCGGGTCTTCCTCTCGACGGATTCGGGCACGCTCGGTGCCAACTCGGTCGACGCGACCCGCTTCGTGCAGACCCAGGCGCAGTTCGCCCAGTCCTCGGCGGCCGTCGCGGAGATCGCGAAGGAACTCAAGCTGCCCGAGGTGGACGTCGCCGCCCGGCTCAGCACCTCGCCGTCCGACGAGGGCTACTTCTTCGTCATCGAGGGGAAGGGCTCGAGCCAGCAGGGGGCGGACGCGCTGGTCAAGTCGGCCGAGGATGCCTACAGCAAGCTCTTGACGACTTACGGCCCCAACAGCCAGGCGAATATCAGCGCCATGATCAAGCTACGTGACGGGCTGGTGGCGGAGCAGGCCGCCGCGGGTCAGAGAGCCGGTATTGCCGGGAGCGTCGACAACACCGTCCGCAACACGCAGATCGCGAACCTCAACACGCAGATCGCCACCGCCCGCACCGCCTCCGCGCTGGCGAGCACGTCGATCAAACTGGCCGAGCCGCCCGTCGCCCGGGGCCAGAGCGGGCCGAACCTGTTCCGTAACACGCTGGTCGCTGCGATCGTCGGGCTGCTCGGTTCGATCGCGGCGATCTGGATCATGTATCAGCGCCGGCCCACGATCCTCGACCCGCACAACCCGTCCGACACCCTGGGCGTGCCGCTGATCGCAGTCCTGGAGCCGGGACGGACCACCGCCAGCGCGGCCGAGACCCTGGTCTCGGCGATGTCCGCGGTGATGTCCCCGACGAGCAAGGTGGTCGCGTTCACCCCGGCGTCGCGGGGGGACCTGACCGCCGACCTCGTCGCCTCCGTGGCCGCGGCCTGGTCCGATGATCAGGGCGTCGTCCTGATCCTGGACACCTCGCCGTCGTCCGAGGTGCGGGGAGTTCTCGAGGGACTGCCCCGGGCGACCTCCGGGGAGCTGCCTCGCTGGGCGCACGAGCCGACCTGCCTGGCACGCTCGTCCGGCACCGGGCGGGGGCACATCCTCTACAACCGAGTGTCGCCGGCCCGGGCCGCCCGGCCCGGTGGCCTCGCCCCGATCCTCGCCGACCGGGCGCCGGTCGTCGACCTCGTCATCCTCGTCACCTCGGCGCTGGCCGAGCTGCCGATGACCGCGGCCTCCGCCATCCAGGCCGACGCCGTCGTGGTCATCACCTCCACCGAAACCAGTCTCAAGGAGCTCGAGCAGGTGCCGCGGGACTGGCCGGCGCTCGCCGAGCGAGTCGTGGGCGTCGTGCACGACGGCCGGACCGGCATCCGCCGGGCCGTCGCGGCGGCCCCGGAGCGTCGTTCGTCGGTCGACACCATCACCTCCAACTCCCCGGTGGGGGACTCGGCTCCGGTGAGCAAGCGGGGCGGCGGCGTGGACTCGGAGGCCACCGACCGCTACGCCCGCCCCGGCAAGCGTTAGGACAGCCCGTAGCCGCGAGGGTCCGGGGGCCCCGAGGTTCCCTGATTCATTCCAGACGGCTCTGGATT
>NZ_CDWRCL010000298.1:0-3887 GCF_977927575.1 Frankia sp. CcCS3 | reverse complement strand
GGCGCCCACGCTCGCGGCGGCCGGCGCCGAGGTCCCCGCGCCCGCCGGGCCGGTCGGGACCACCGCCCCCACCAGCGCCGGCGTCGGCTCCTAGCGGAAGTTTCGCCCCTAGTTTGATCTTGTCTGGAGTATTCGCAGCTCATGACCGATGTCGATCTTCCGGAACTGTATGACCTAAGTCCGGGGCGCCCACCTCGCGAGGCCGAAGATCTCGGCGAGTCGGTCCTGGGCGGGAGTGGTCTCGGTGAGCATACGGCGCGCCTTCGGACGGCCCCCGGTCGAGGGGTAGATCATCGCCGTCTCCTCGATCCCGGCGAGCAGGTCGAGCAGGACGCGCACCGAGTGTTCCTGCCCGGCCCGCGCGGCGTGACGGCGCATCAGGTGCGCGACCTGCAACGCGAGCACGCAGGTGAACATGTGGACACGGATCGTGTGATCCGCGTCCAGTGGTGCATCGGGCTGAACGAGACGACATGCGGATCCTTCATCTGGCGGAACGCGAACTCGGCGTCCGACTGCGACCGATAGGCCGCGACCACGTCGCCGACCGGCCAGGCGTCACGGTCGGTGACCAGGACCCGCTTCCCGAAGATCTCCTCCTCGAGGGCGGCCCGGGCCTGCGGGTCAACCGTCCAGGTCAGCCGGTGCGCGGCCGGGGTGTCCCCGGTCAGCTTCGTGGTCACGACGCGTCGCACCCACGGGTCCGCGCAGATCGTGTCGATCTCGGCCTGGACCTTCTCCCGGGGCCGGCGGGTCTTCCCCCGGGCCGGCACGCGCGGATGGGTGAACCGGCCGCCAGTTACCGACATACTGACAGTGGTACGCTACTGAGCGTTCATATCGATGCGATCAGTGGTGCCGGCGACACGTCCGTGCCGGCCGCCAGCATTCGCGCGTGGGAGCAGCTCACCTCGGTCGGGTTCAGCGTGACTCTGGTGCCCGGCGGCCACGACATCGCCGTCAGCTCTGGCGACGCGCTGGTGGCCAAGGTCGCCGCAGCCTGTCGACGAGCGCTCCGGGAGAAGGCGTGACAGCTGCAGGCTCGACGCGGTGGCCATGAGATCGTCGCCGCCCGGGGTGAGTCAGGAGGCCGCCTTCCCGATGCGGGAGATCGCCGCGGGGTTTCGCGCGACGATTCCCCTGGCGATGGGCGTGGCGGCGTATGGCCTCGCGATGGGCGCGGTCGCCCCGACCCGGGACATCACGCTGGTGCAGTTGCTGATCATGGACGCGGTCGTCCTCGCGGGATCCGCGCAGATCGTCGTCGTTGGGTTGTGGGGAATACCTGTACCGCTGGCGGCGATCCTGGCGAGCACCTTGATCATCAATCTGCGCTACATCCTGCTGTGCGCGTCGCTGCGCGAAGTGTTCGTCGGGCGGCCACTGTGGCAGAAGCTGCTGGGGATCCACCTCGTCGCGGACGAGAACTGGGCCGTCACGCTGGCCGAGGGGCGCCGGCGGGGGCGAGCGGCGCCGCCGGGTTTCCTGCTGGGCGGCGGCCTGGCGATCCTGGTGTTCTGGCTGGTCGGTAGCGGCGCCGGGTACCTGCTCGGCGGGCGGATTCCGGCACCGGAGCGCTTCGGCCTCGACTTCGCGTTCACCACGGCCTTCATCGCGTTGACGCGCGGCTTCTGGCGGGGTCGCGCGGATGTCGTGCCGTGGCTTGCGGCCGGGGTGGCCGCGGTCGTGAGCTGGCGGCTGCTCGGCGGCACCTGGTACATCATGATCGGCGCCCTTGTCGGCGCGGCCGCCGCCGCCCGGCGCGGCCCCGAACCGGACCCGCAGGTGGTATCAGAGGGGGACGCGCCCGGTGAGTCACCCGGGACGGCGCCCGGCGTGGCGGCACCTGTGCAGGCAATCGGCCCGAAGGCAGTCGGTCCACGGGCAGTTGGTCCGCTGGCGGTCAACTCGCATGGCAATCGGCCCGGAGGAAACGAATGTGGAGCGCTGAGGCCGTCCTCGCCGTCGCCGGCATGGCGATGATCACCTACTCGCTTCGGGTCGGCGGCCTGCTGGCGGCCGACTGGCTGCCGAGCGAGGGCCCGTGGGCTCGCGCGATCGGGGCGCTGCCCGGGACGGTCCTGGTGGCCGTGGTGGTGCCGGCGGTGATCGCGGAGGGCTGGGCGGGGGTCTTCGCGGGCGCGGCCACCGCCGGCGTCGCGTACCGCACCCGTAATTTGTTGGCGTCGATGGTCGTCGGTGTCGCGCTGATTGTTCTGGGTCGACGGCTGGGGCTGGCATGATGGTTGGTCGGGAAACGGGTGGGAGCAGCGGACATCTGCGTACCGATCTTCTGCTGGCGCCGGCGTCGGCGCTGGCCCGTCCCGACCTGCTCGCCGCGCCGACCGCCGCGCTACTCGACACCCGGTCGCAGGCCGGGCGAGGGGACGAGATCGAGGTCGCCGAGATCGATCCCGAGCTGTCCGACACCGCGGCCTTCTGCGTGCACTATGGGGTGGACCCGGCCGAGACGGCGAACTGCGTGGTCGTCGCGGGCCGGCGGGGCGGTGTCACCATGCTCGCGGCCTGCGTTGTGTTCGCCGTCTCCCGGGCTGACGTCAACGGCCTGGTCCGGCGGCATCTGGACGCCCGCAAGGTCTCGTTCGTGCCGATGGACACGGCCGTCACCGAAACCGGCATGGAGTATGGGGGCATCACCCCGGTCGGGCTTCCCGCGGAATGGCCGATCCTGATCGACCGGGCAGTGGCCGAGCACCCGCGCGTCGTGGTCGGCTCCGGGGTGCGCATCTCCAAGCTGTGGCTGCCCGGCAGGGTCCTGGCCGCGCTGCCCGGAGCCCGGGTGCTCGACGGCCTCGGAACGTAGCCGCCCGCACGCCTGCGGCCCGCCGGAAAAACAGTGCCCCGTCCTGATCCCGGTGTCACCGGGCGGGACGGGGCGGGTTCGGTGGGGCCGGTCGGTAGGGTCGATCGGTGGGGCCGGGCGAGATCAGACGAGAGCGGTGACGGCGATCGCCACGAACAGCAGGGTCAGATACGTGATCGACATGTGGAACAGGCGCATCGGCCTCGGGTCCTCGCCGTGCCGGGCCCGGCGGGCGACCCGGTGCGACTCGACCAGGAACCAGGCGCCCACCGCGACGGCGACGACGAGGTAGACCGGGCCGGTGGAGGCGACGGGAGCGACCGCGAGCGAGGCGGCGACCATCGCGTAGGCGTAGCCCAGCATCCGCCGGGTGACGACCTGGACGGAGGCGACGACCGGCAGCATGGGGACGCCTGCCACGGCGTAGTCGTCGCGGAACTTCATCGCCAGCGCCCAGAAGTGCGGCGGGGTCCAGAAAAAGACGACGGCGAACAGCAGCACCGCGGCCCAGCCGACGGTCCCCGTGACCGCCGACCATCCGATCAGGACGGGGAAGCAGCCGGCCGCGCCCCCGATGACGATGTTCGACGGGGTGCGGCGCTTCAGCCCGAGGGTGTAGACGAAGACGTAGAAGGCGATCGCCCCGTCCGCCAGCAGCGCGGAGGGCCAGTTGACCAGGAAACCGAAGAGCAGTGTCGAGACGATCCCGATCACGATGCCGAAGGTCAGCGCCTCCGTGGGCGTGACGGTCGCCCGCACGAGCGGACGGCGCTTCGTGCGGCCCATCATCTGATCGATGTCACGATCGACATAACAGTTGATCGTGTTCGCGCTGCCGGCGGCGAGGGTTCCCGCCACCAGGGTCACGGCGATCAGCCAGAGCGGCGGCATGCCCCGTTCGGCGAGCATCATGACCGGGACGGTGGTGATGAGCAGCAGTTCGACCACGCGCAGCTTCATCAGGGCGACATAGCCGCGGGCCTTCGCCGACACGGCCGCCCAGCCCCCGCGGGTCGCATGCCCGGCGCCCGGGAGCCCGTCGGCGGGCGGATCGGCTGCGGGG
>NZ_CDWRCL010000297.1:0-3964 GCF_977927575.1 Frankia sp. CcCS3 | reverse complement strand
GCTTAACTTCGAAGAGCCGGTAGTTGCAGACCGATCCGCATGTGCGCTCCTCCCCCGCCTCCAGCGCGGGAAGCGGGACATAGCCGACATTTTCCTATCATGTCTCGCGACGACCGCCTCCCGCCGCAGTGACCACGATCGGGCCGCCCTGACGTGATGAGTCGACGACACGGCCACGCCTGCGCACGGTCACCCCACCTGAACCCAACGCCACACCAGCAAATCGCGACAAATTTTTGTATATAAATGACAAGAGACCAAGATGTACGAGAATGTAGGCATGCCCGGCCAAGCCTCCGTCATGATGGTCACATGAGGCCCGAGTGGCGGGACCTCCGGGGTGTCCGTACCCTTTCCCTCAACGGAGGTAGCCCTGTCCCTCCCGCACGACCGGTCGCCACCGGCGGTGGTCGATTACCGGGCCTGCGGGGTCGGCACCATGGCCGCACCGGAGAGGGGCCGGAGGGGGAGCCGCCACCATCGCCCGCCCACGGCACACCCATGAAAGATCATCTTTTTCGGCGAACCGGCCGGCAAGGCGGCCACCGGTGCCGCGGGTGTCGTCGCCGCGGCACCGGGCGATGGCCGTCGGCACGATGCCGGGCACGTGCGCAGGCTCCCACCACGCTGCGGGGGGATGACCGGTTGACCGCCTCTCCCCCTCCCCCGCGCCGGTTCCGTCTGATCCGGGCCGCCCAGCTCGTCCTGATCGTCGCCACGGTCTACCTGTCCGTCTCCGCGTTCGTCACCGTGCCCCGCATCGGCAACGAGACCGGGTCGCTGCGTTACGGCGTCGCCCTCGGCTCGGGCCTGATCTGCCTGTCGCGGGCGGTGTTGATCCGCGGCGAACGCCTGCCCTGGGCACTGCTCGGCACCGGGCTCGTCAGCTACGGATGCGCGACGATCTACTACAACGCGGCGGTCGCCGGCCGGCAGGACGACGACCTCGGGCCGTCGCTGGCCGATCTCGGCTGGCTGCTCTTCTATCCGGCGTGCTATGTCGCCGTCATCCTCCTGCTACGCAGAAGAGTGCTCCGGCTGCACACGAGCGTCTGGATGGACGCGCTCGTCGGCCTGCTCGGCGTGGCCGCGCTGACCAGCGGCATCGGCGTGGCGATGGCGAACTCGTATCCGCGCTACAGCGCGTGGACGATGACGGTGAACCTGATCTATCCGCTCGCCGACCTGCTGCTGATTCTGCTGATCGTCACGGTGTTCAGTCTGCTGGGCTGGCATCCCGGCCGGATGTGGTGGCTGCTGGGCATCGGGCTGGTGGGCTTCGCGATAGCCGACTCGCTCCTGCTGGTCAGCGTCACCACGGACAGGGACCCCGGGCCCGGCCTCCTCAGCACGCTGTGGCTGTTCTCGGTGCTCATGCCGGCCCTGGCCGCCTGGCAGCGACCGCGCTGGCACCCACCGGCCAAGATGTCCGGCTGGGGCGTCATCGCGGTCCCGCTGGTGCTCACCGTGATCGCGCTCGGTCTGCTCGTCCTCGGCGCCGCGGTCCAGCTGCCAAAGATCACCGTCGGGCTCGCCGCGGCCACGGTGCTGACGGCCCTGGCCCGCGCCGCGTTCACCTTCATCGAGGTCCAGCAGCTCGCCGAGAGCAAAGCGCTGGCCCGCACCGACGAGCTGACGGGCCTGGCGAACCGGCGTGGCTTCATCGAACGGCTGACGAAGGCCGAGCAGCACGCCACCGGGGTGGACACCTTCGCACTCCTCCTGCTGGACCTTGACCGGTTCAAGGAGATCAACGACTCGCTGGGGCATCAGGTGGGCGACGCGCTGCTGGCGCAGGTCGGAACCCGTATCTCCGACGCCCTGCGTCCCGGCGACCTGCATGCCCGCCTGGGCGGCGACGAGTTCGCGGTCCTGCTCGAACACGCGGACATCGAGGCCGCGAAACGCGTCGCCGACCGGGTGCTGGCCGTGCTCGACGATCCCTTCGACGTCGGCGGGGTGACCCTGCACGTCGGCGCGAGCATCGGCGCCGCCGTGTACCCCGACCACGCCGAGGACGCCCACACCCTGCTGCAGCGCGCCGATGTGGCCATGTATGCCGCGAAGTCGGGCCGCACCGGCGTGGAGTCCTACCGTCCCGGGTCCGACGTGAACAGCCTCGTCCGCCTCGACATGATCGAGTCCCTGCGCGCGGCGCTCGGCACCGGCCAGCTGGAGGTGCACTACCAGGTCAAGGTCGACCTCGATTCCGGGCAGGCGAACGCCGTAGAGGCCCTGGTCCGCTGGCGGCATCCCCGCCGCGGCCTGCTCGGGCCAGAGGAGTTCATCCCCCTGGCCGAACAGGCCGGTTTCATCCGGATGCTGACCATCGAGGTGCTGGAGACCGCCCTGGGCCAGTGCCGGCAGTGGCACTCCGCCGGATTCGACGTCGCGGTGGCGGTGAACCTGTCCGCCTCGGACCTGCTGGACCGTGGCTTTCCCGAACAGGTCAGCGGCATGCTCTCCGGCTTCGGGCTGAGCCCGACGGCACTCGAGCTGGAGATCACCGAGACCACGTTGATGCTCGACCGGGTCCGCACGGCCGCCGTACTCGGGGAGCTGCGCGACCTGGGGATCGGCATCGCCGTCGACGACTACGGCACCGGGTACTCCTCCCTGGCCAGGCTCTGGGAGCTGCCCGTCGACGTGCTGAAGCTGGACAAGTCATTCATCCAACGCATGGAGGTCGACGGCCGGGCCGAGGCGATCGTCCGTTCGACGGTCGGACTCGCCCACGCGCTCGGCCTGCGCATCGTCGTCGAGGGCGTGGAGACCGCCGGGGCGATGCGGATGCTGCGGGATTTCGGCTGCGACCTGGCTCAGGGCTACTTCCTCGGCCATCCGGGCCCATCCGAGCAGGTGACCGAGCAACTGCGGCGACGGGCGCCGTCGGCTGGCATGATCGATCCGGAGACGATCGGCCGGACGGAGGAATGTCCCGGCGATCTCTCCCCGACGATGGAGAGTGCCGTGCTGAACGCCCCAGTCGCCCCGAATCGGACGCCGGCGGTCAAGTCGTGGCGCTGACGGCGCCGCCCCGCGATCTCGGCCCCACCGTATGGGACGGGCTCTCGCTGCTGACCAGCCCACGCCAGGCCCCGATCGCCGTCGGCGGTGAGCTGGATCCGGCGACGTTGATCGGCGCCTACCGGGCCGGTGCCTTCCCTTGGCCGGCGAGCGAGGCCGACGGCGGCGGCGAGGCCCATGAGGACGACGAGGCTCACGGGGACGACGAGAGCGGCGGGACCCGCGGGGGCGGGGAGTGGCTGCGCGAGATCCTGCGGGCGGCGGTGGCCGCCCGACGCATCCCCCATCTGCCCCCGCACCGCCCCGGTGGGCTGGACCTGCCCTGGTGGAGCCCCGACCCCCGGGCAGTGATCCCGATCGGCCGGCTGCGGGTCAACCGGACACTGCGCAAGCGGCTGCGTAACTGTGGGTGGACCACCACCGTCGACGAGCGATTCGTCGACGTCGTCCGTGGCTGCCGCCGCGGCGGCACCTCCGAGTGGATCATTCCCCAACTGGTCGAGGGCTACGCCGAGCTGCACGCCCTGGGCTGGGCGCACAGCATCGAGGTCTGGGAGGGCGACGAGCTGGTCGGCGGCATGTACGGAGTGGGCGTCGGCGGCGTGTTCGTCGGTGAATCGATGTTCCGTACCCGGACCGACGCCTCCAAAGTGGCTCTGGCCGACTTCGACGCCCGGTTCACCGCGGCCGGCGGGATGCTGCTGGACGTGCAGATCGCGACCCCGCATCTGATCGACCTGGGTGCGGTGGAGATTCCGCGGGCCGATTTCCTCGCCGTTCTGGCCCGCGTCCGGGATGCCGACGTCCGCCTCAACCGGGACCGGTACCCGGTCGCCCGCCTTGCCCCGCATGGCGCCTCCGGCGCAATGCGGGGACCCCTGGCCTAGGGCCTGTTTGGGAAGTTTATCGGGGCAGCCATTCGTTGATCGCGGCGATG
>NZ_CDWRCL010000296.1:0-4021 GCF_977927575.1 Frankia sp. CcCS3 | reverse complement strand
GCGGTGGTGACCGGAGCGACCTCCGGTATCGGCCGCGGCATTGCCCTCGCGCTTGGCCGTGCCGGCGCGCGGGTGGTCGCGCTCGGCCGCCGTGCCGACGCCCTGGAGTCCGTAGTGGAGGAACTCAGCGATGCTGGCGGCGCCGCCGCAGGCATCCGGTGCGATCTGGCCGATCGCGCCGAGCTGAGCAAGGCGGCCGATCAGGCGGCCGAACCGTTCGGGGAGCCCGACATCCTCGTCACCTCGGCAGGCGTAAACATCAGACCGCCCTTCGGCGGTCTGACCGACGAGGAGTGGGACCTGACGATGGCGGTGAATCTCGACGCTCCCTTCCTCCTGGGCCGTCGGTACGGCCCAGGAATGGCGGAGCGCGGCTGGGGAAGGATCATTAATCTGGCGTCGCAGCAGTCGATCCGCGCGTTCGGCAACAGCGGCGCGTACGGGGTGTCCAAAGCCGGTGTCGCGGCACTGACTAGGTCTCAGGCCGAGGCTTGGTCGAAACGCGGTGTGTGCTGCAACGCGATCGCTCCGGGATTCGTCCGGACACCGCTTACCAAGACCGTCTTCAACGATCCGGAGCGGGCGACGGCAATGGCCAATCGAACAATGCTGGGGCGAAACGGCGAGTTGTCGGACCTGGTGGGCGCCGCTGTGTTCTTGGCCGGCCCCGCCGCCGTCTACCTTACCGGCCAGACGCTGTTCGTGGACGGAGGCTTCTCCGCTACCTGACGGTGGGTTCCACCGCCCTGGCGCGGCCGGGAGTTCGATCCAACAGCCCGGCGGGTGTGCCGCCGCGCTGCCCGATCGGAGCAGGTCCCGAAGCAGGGGCGAATGCGCCTTGGCGACGTCAAATCCGGTTCCGGTCGCATCGACGATGTGGTCGAAATGGTCGATCCGGCTCCGGCCCCCGGCAGGGCACGCGTGACCGCGAAGCCGTAGCCTGATCGGCTTACGTCCAGCACGCCAGTGCGAAGGTCGAGCTGCCCGGTCTCGATGAACTCCCACAGCTTGACGGCGTTCTCGATCGGAATGCAGTGGCGGTACATACCCCAGAACACGTACTGCTCCCGCATGAATCGTTCCTTCGTCGCGGGAGGGAGCGTCCTAAACCAGCGCAGCAAGCGTCTCGCTTGCATATCCGCAAGCGAAAATGCTGGCCGGGCTGGCAGTTCGTAAGTAGTCGGAAGTCTTGTGGTTGATCGGTGCCGGGGCCTCATCAGTGTTGGCTGTGTGTGGTTCGCTGGCCGTGTTGGGTGATCTCCGGCTTGTCGGGATGGTTTGCTGCGGTGCGTGACGGCTACGGGGGCTGCGGCAGGCCGGTGACGGTGACCGCGCCCGGCCCGTCGAAGGCGATCGGCAAAGAGCTGTTCACGAACCGGTTCCTCGCGATGCTGCTCGTGGAGCGCTATGTCGCGGGCCGGTCGCAGAACTCGCTGGTCACCGGCCTGGCCCGCCAGGGCGCCCGGATCTCGCCGGCGACGCTGACGGGGGTGTGCGCCCAGGTCGGCGGCCTGCTCACCCCGCTCGCCGAGAAGATCGTCGAACGGTCGCGCGGGTCGTGGCACCTGCACGCCGACGAGACGAGATGACCTGGCGGGTGTTCACCCCCGACGGCCAGGACACCTCGGCGCGCTGGTGGCTGTGGGTCTTCCTCGGCCCGGACTCGGTGTGCTTCGTGATGGACCCGACCCGGTCGGCGGCGGTGCTCGCCGGCCATGTCGGGATCAGCGAGACCACCGGCCAGCTCGACGGCGCCGGCGGCCCGCGCCGGCTGGTGATCTCCTCGGACTTCTACACCGTCTACGCCTCCGCCGGCCGCAAGGCGGACGGGATCGTCAACCTGTTCCGCTGGGTCCACGTCCGCCGCTACTTCCTGCGGGCCGGGGACGGCAACCCCGCCCAGCTCGGGATCTGGGCCCGCCAGTGGCGCGAGCGGATCGGCGCGCTCTACGCCACCCACGGTGACGCCGCCCGGCAGCATGCCCACACCCAACTTCCGACTACTTACGGCAGTTCTGCGACCCTGATCTGGCTGGCCGCCGCTACCAGGTAGCCGGGATCCGATACGGGTACGCGAACGTACCCGTATCCTGCTGGGTGGGTGAAAGGAGGCTGTCCATGGCGGATGCGAATGTGCGGATTCCGGCGGAGGCGCGGGATCGGTTGGCGGAGGTGGCGGCGGCGGAGGGGTTGTCGTTGCGGGCGTATCTGTCGCGGTTGGCGAGCACGCTGCTGACGCCGGCGGAACGTGCGGAGCGCGCCGAGCGGGCTCGGGCGGTGCTGCGGGAGTGGAGCGGCTACGACCCGACGGAGGAGGAAGCCGCGCAGGTCGATGCCGAGCTGAACCGTCGGCTGGCGCGGGCGTTGGGGCGGTGAGCGACGCGCTGCATGTGGTGCTGGACGAGACGGCGATGGTCTCGGCCGGCTACGGCAACGTGCTGGCGTCCCGGTTGATCCAGCGCGCTCACACCGTGCCGGGTCATTTTCTGTATGCCCCGGCGTGTGCGCTGGTGGAGGCGGACCGGGCCCGGCCGGGAACCGCCGAGCACATCGCCGCGCTGCCTGCGGTGACCATCGTGGAGTTGGACCTGGCGGCCGCGCTCGCGGTGGCCCGCGGTACCTGCTGGGCGCCGGCGCACGTCCTGTACGCGGCCGAGCCCACCTCGGAGCGTCCCGAGGGTGCGATGATCGCGACGGCGGTGCCGGATCGGTGGGCGGGCCAGCCGGTGCGTCTGTTGGATCTCAGCCCGTGAGCTGGTCCGGCCCGGCGGCTCCACCGCAGCCAACACCCGTCTTGGCGCCTGCGGGCGGGTCGTGGCTGCTGCCGTCACGGCAAGAAGACGGAAAGGGGAGCCGGGAGGGTTCGGCAGACGCTCGCTCACCTACCTCGGATACGGGCTGCGCGACATGTCCTGCGGCAAAGCTCGCTGACGCCACCCGGCCGGGTGAGGGCGAGTTCCTGGATGGACGTCTCGGGAAATCACGGCGCGGACTATGGTGGTGGCCGGGCAGAGCACCGTCCAGTTCCGCGTGGCCGGAAGGTTCGCCCTGGTGATGATGCGATACGCGTTCCGCCTGTATGTGGCTGGGCAGTCGGAGCAGTCCAGCACTGCCGAGGAGAGTAACGAGGCCTATATTCATGCTCATGCTGGCAGGTGGACGCAAGCGCCACGCACTCGACCGAACCGGAGAGTGGAGGCCAGATGCGCCAGTCCCGATCAGCCCGTATCCCACGCCCATTCCTTGCTGCCGTGCTTGCGGTGAGCCTGCCGCTGCTGACCGGAATATCAGGGTCGGGTTTGTCCGCGTCCGCCGCTGCGGCCACCCGGACAAAGCTAACCTGGAAATCGTGTGAGAATGGGTTGGAGTGCGCGGCTCTGCCCGTTCCGTTGGACCACGCCAGGCCTGCCGCAGGCACGGTCAACCTGGCGTTGATCCGTGCTCCGGCCCGCCAGCCACACCGGCGGATCGGCTCGCTGGTAATGCTGGCCGGTGGGCCGGGCCAGTCGGGAGTCGGGTTCATCCGCGACTGGCTGGGCTTCTTCGGCGCGTCGTTGCGCGACCGTTTCGACATCGTCGGGTTCGACCAGCGGGGTGTCGGTGGGAGCGCGCCGGTCCGTTGCAGCAGCGGGCAGGATAATGATCCGCTAGCCGCCGCCTCCCCGTTCGCGATCCACTCCCGCGCTGGGAGTGAGGATGACGACGTGTACAAGGAGCTGGTTGACGACAGGCGTCAGTGGGCGCAGGGCTGCGTACGGTTCAGCGGCGCTGAACTGCCGTACCTGTCGACCGAGGCCGCGGCCCGGGATCTCGATCTGCTGCGAGCCGCGCTCGGCGAGGACAAGCTCACCTCTTACGGGGGATCCTACGGCACCGTGCTGGGCACCACCTACGCCAGCATGTTCCCGACCCGGATCCGGGCGCTGGTGCTGGACGGCGTAGAAGATCCGAACGTGTGGATGAACCAACCGCAGGAGGACCTACGCCGAATGGCTCAGGACTTCGAGACCGCGCTAGTACT
>NZ_CDWRCL010000295.1:0-4036 GCF_977927575.1 Frankia sp. CcCS3 | reverse complement strand
CGTTCGGACGCCACGCGCCACCCCACACAGAGACCACACGTCGGCCACTGTCACTGGAGTACTAGGCACGGTTCCGCGGTCCGCGACTTGTGACGGCCACGGGCCCTTGGACCTTGCTCCGGGGGTGCCGACTCCGGGGGTGCCGAGCGGCTCGGGTCAGAGGTGCCGGTACACCTCACGTCGATGGGCGACGTGGACGATCGTGACGAGAATGCGGGTGTGGTCGACCTGGTAGATCACCCGGTATTCACCAACTCTGATCCGCAGTACCCTGCTGGGTTGGCCGGTGAGGGCCCGGGCCCCCGAGGGGCGGGGTTCCGCCGCGAGTCGTGTTACCGCGATCAGGATCCGTCGAGTGGTGGAGGCGTCGAGCTTGCGCAGCTCTCGCAGCGCCGCAGTCGTCCACTCGACGGTGTGCGCCACGTCAGTTCAGGCCGAACTCGGCGAGGACGTCGGCGTGGGGTACGCGAGGCTC
Source organism: Frankia sp. CcCS3 (assembly GCF_977927575.1). Taxonomy (NCBI): domain Bacteria; kingdom Bacillati; phylum Actinomycetota; class Actinomycetes; order Frankiales; family Frankiaceae; genus Frankia; species Frankia sp. CcCS3. Next base: position 3,561 of record NZ_CDWRCL010000295.1, on the reverse strand, counting down.
CTCGGCGGCCAGCGCCTCTCGGGCGACGGCGAGATCCGCTTCGTCCTCCGCCGCTTCCAGCTCACGGAGATCTTCTATGGAGATCACTGCCGCGACCGCGCGGCCGTGACGGGTCAGGACGATCCGCTCATGGGCGTGCTCCGCCTTGGAGACGATCTCGCCGAGGTGGTCGCGTGCCTCGCTGATCGGCATCTCGCTCATCCCCAGATTGTACAAACCGGGGAGTGGTCGGGCCGCTGAGGCGGACGAGGTGGCCTGTAAGCCGGGTCCTGTACCGGCTAGCCTCACGGCTCGTCGGCGGCGACCATCTCTCTCGGGCTGCCGTTGCCGGCAGCCTCTAGCGGTCCACCCGCAGGCTCGGGCGGGCAGCCCTCGAACGCCTGCGCGGTCCGCGGCCTCGCGGCTACGGGCCTTCTGACCTTGCTCCGGGCGGGGTTTACCGAGCCGCCCAGGTCACCCTGGGCGCTGGTGCGCTCTTACCGCACCGTTTCACCCTTACCGGCGCCGGAACCGGCACCGGCGGTCTGTTTTCTGTGGCACTGTCCCGCGGGTCACCCCGGGTGGGTGTTACCCATCGCCCTGCCCTGTGGAGCCCGGACTTTCCTCGGCGACGCCGGACGAGCCGGCACCGACGCGGTCGCCCGGCCAACTCGTCCGCTTCCTTCAGTATAGAGTGCTTCCCGGTCTACGCTTCCTGGGCGTAGGGCTGATCGGGCTGTCGGTGCGCGGAGCCGGCCGATCGGGCGGTATGGCGGCGGATCGAGGAACAGGACGATCATGACGGGACCGAAGCAGCCGGGCCGAGGGTTCGGCAACGCGAGGCGTACGGCCTCTCCGCCCGCCGTTCCGCCCGCGCCCGCGGCGCCGGCGGCGGCCGGGCAGACCCCCGCGGCCTCGCCTTCCGGAACGCCTGCCGGCCAGGTTCCGGTTGGTCCAGCCGGTCCGGTTGGTCCGGCCGGTCCGGGCGCCGTGGCGCCCGTTCCGCACCAGCCGGCCCACCCGGGCGGACCGGATTCTCCCGGCGTCCCGGGTGCGCCCACCGGCGGGGCCCGGCCGTCGCGTCGCGGGGTTGCCTACACCACCTATGCGATCACCGTGCTGGTGCTGCTCATCGCGATCGCCGTCGTGGTCTTCGTCGTGCAGAACGACGCGCGCGTGAGCATCTGGCTGTTCGGTTCGACCAGGCAGATGTCGGTCGCGGGTGCACTGGCCGCCTCGGCCGCCGCCGGTCTCGTCGTCGGCCTACTCATCGGTGTCATTCCTCAGATCAGGCTGCGCCGCGAGTTGCGCCACCTGCGTCGCGCGGCCGGCCGCCGGTAGCTGAGCGGAGTCCTCGGCCGCGGGTCGGCCGGTAGCCGGTTGGTGGAAGGCACGTCGGCAAGATGCCAGGCGGATCCCACCGCGTCGGTACAGTCCGGGTCGTGACGCCGTTGCGAACAGATCTGCCACCGGGAGCACAACTCCCGCCACGCCCAGCGAACGCACCGGCGCCCGGCACCGTGCTGCCGTCCCACTACGTGCGGTGCTTCGCCTGCGGTGACCAGTCCGCCCACGGACTGCACCTACGGGTCGACGCCGATGCCGGCCTCGCGCTGTGCGCGACGTTCGAGGTGACCGAGCATCATCAGGGAGCGCCGGGCCTCGCCCATGGTGGCCTGCTCAGCTGCGCCCTCGACGAGGCGTTGGGTGCGCTCGGGCATCTGACCCGGACCAGCCTGGTGACCGGCCGGCTGGAGACGGACTTCCTGCGGCCGGTACCCGTGGGCACCGTCCTGCACCTGAGGGCGCGGGTCGAGGGCGTGCTCGGCCGGCGGGTCTACGCCAGTGGCGAGGGACGATTGAACAGCCCTACCGGACGGGTCGCGGTCCGGGCCCGAGGGCTGTTCGTCGAAGTGCCCCTGGAGCACTTTGTCACCCATGCCCGGGCCGAGGACATCCAGGCGATCGAGCAGGATCCGGACCTGATCCGGCTGCGCGAACATCAGACCATTTCCTGATCTTCGAATCTCCTGGTCTTCGAATCTCGGAATCTCGGAATCCGCTCACGGGCGGGACTCGTTTGCTCGCCGTGATTCGACCGCACGGACCGTCGCATCTCCGTCACAGATCCGTCACAGATGTAGCTGGCACGGTGGGCGTGGCCTCCGGGTCTGTCGGGATGCTCCATCGACCGTTGCCTCGGCCACTGCGTCGGAACGTTCGGAGCGGCGGTCGGCCCCGGCGGCCAACCCTCGCCGGCTGTCGGTCGGCTCGCGGCGGAAAGCTCGACGGAAAGGAGGGCGCGGTGCCGGCGATGTCGCTGCGCTCTGGCGATCCGGAGCGGATCGCCCGGTTCACGCTCACCGCGCGGCTCGGCTCCGGTGGTATGGGAGTCGTCTACCTCGGCATCGACGACGAGACCGGAGGGCCGGTCGCCCTCAAGGTGATCCGGTCGGACTTCACGGCCGATCCCGAGTTCCGCAGCCGGTTCCGTCGCGAGGTCGCGGCCGCCCGGGCGGTCGACGGTGCCTGCACCGCGAGGCTGGTCGATGCCGATCCCGACGCCGAGGATCTGTGGATGGCAACCGAGCACATCCACGGCCAAAGCCTCGCCGAGGCGATCGCCGACCGGGGCGCGCTGACCATGCCGGTCGTCATGGCGCTGGCGACCGGGCTCGCCGAGGCCCTGAAGGCCATCCACGACGCCGGCATCGTCCATCGGGACCTGAAACCGGGCAACGTGATCCTCAGCGAGGACGGCCCGAAAGTGATCGACTTCGGCATCGCGGCGGCGGTCGACGCGACGGCCGCGACCAGGACGGGGGTGTTGCTGGGCAGCCCGGGTTACATGGCCCCGGAGCAGGTCACCGGACGCGGCGAGATCGGCCCGCCGGCGGACGTCTTCGCCTGGGGCCTGACGGTACTGTTCGCCGCGTCGGGGCGACCCCCCTTCGGGACCGGCCGGCCCGACGCGCTGCTGTACCGGGTGGTCCACGACGAGGCCGACACCGGGGATGTTCCGCTGGCCCTGCGCCCAGCGGTCCGCGCGGCGTTGCTCAAGGAGCCTATGGCCCGGCCGAGCGCCCACGCGTTGCTGCGCGTGCTGATCGGGTCTACTGGCGACCCGGAGCGCGAGACACGCCGGATACTGCGGGACGCCTGGCTCGCCCCACCGGTGACGACCCGCATGAGGAGCCTTCTGCCGGCCGCGGAGGAGGATACCCATGACGCCAAGACGCAGATCCGCCTCGATGCGCCGGAGAGCGCCGGCGCGTGGGTGCGAGTGGGCGACGGTGCGGGGACAAACGGTGCGGGGACAGCGGGCCGGGCGCCACGCGGGACCGGTGATCCGGCGGGGGACCCCGGGCAGGCTGGCGAGCTTCGGCAGGTCGGCGAGTCCGGGCAGGTCGGCGGGTCCGCGCTCGGCGAGGATGACGATCAGGCCGGTGGCCGGCCGGCTGACGGTGATCATGATGCGGCCGCTTCCGCCGGGGCAGCTCCCGCCGGGGCGAAGCGGCCCCTGTCCGGCCGGCGGGCCCGTGCCCGGCGCCACCCGCGCCGGACCGCGGGTCTGGCTGCCCT
>NZ_CDWRCL010000294.1:0-4071 GCF_977927575.1 Frankia sp. CcCS3 | reverse complement strand
CTGTCCGCGGCATCGTCGACTGGATCGTCGCGTCGGTGGATCCGGATGCCGTCGGCGCGACCGAACCGGCTGAGCCCGCCGGGTCCGGTCGGTCCGCCGGAGTCGCGAAGTCCGGGGAGCCGGCTCGACAGCCGCGATCCCGCTACGGCGGTTCGTCGTCGAACCGGAGATCGTCCCCGTGCCCTCGGCCCCGGAGCCGGTCGGGCGGGCCGGGTCGCTGGCCGGGGCCCGCTTCCTTCTCGTCGAGGGCGGTCTCGGGGTCGGACTCGAGCTCGCCACGTTGCTGGAGCAGGCGGGTGCCGAGGCCCGCATCCTCGCCGCCGACGACCGGGGCCTGGTCGGCCAGATTCGAGCCGGCGCCGGCGCGGACGGCCTGGTGTGGATCGCCTCGATCGATCCCGGCGCCGGCGACCACGCCGTTCTTCCCGCCGCGTTCGCGGCACTGCGGGCCGCGGCTCTCGGCGGCAGCCGGCGGATGCTCGTCGCGACCGGGCACGGCGGGCGCTTCGGTCGCCCGTCGCCTCACGGCACCGGGGCGCTCGCCCCGGGCGACGCCGGGGACGAGGGGATCCAGCTGACCCCGGGGATGGGCCTCGCCGGCCCGGTGCGCACGATCGCCTGGGAGGTTCCCAACATCGCGGTCCGCCTCGTCGACGTCGAACCGAAGGACGAACCGCGTCGGATCGCCGAGAGCCTGCTCGTCGAGCTGCTCACCCCCGGCGGGCCGTCCGTGGTGGGCTACCGTGACGGGGTCCGCGCGACCCCGCGGATCCGGCCGGTGGAGCTGGGCGTCGCGGGCGAAGTCGGCGAAGTCGGCGACGTGGGTGCGGCGGGCTACGCAGGCGAACTGCCCGCCGGGCTCGGCCCCTCCTCGGTGGTGCTGCTCACCGGTGGCGCGCAGGGTATCACGGCGGCCGTCGCCGTGGAGCTCGCCCGGCGCAGCGGCTGCGCCATCGAGTTGATCGGGCGCACCCCACCGCCCACCGGACCGGAGGATCCGGTGATGGCGGATGCGCTCGACGCCCCGGCGCTGCGCCGCGCGCTCGTCGCCACCGGCGTCCGCCGGCCGGCCGAGATCGAGTCCCAGGTCGCCCGGTTGCTCGCCGAGCGGGAGGTGCGCACCACGCTGGAGGTTCTTGGCCGGCTGGCCTCGTCGGTGCGTTACCACGCGGTGGACGTGCGTGACGGTGCCGCTGTTGCCTTGGTCGTGGCCGACGTCTACGCCCGCCACGGTCGCCTCGACGGCGTGGTGCACGGCGCGGGCATCCTGGCGGACCGGCTCCTGCGGGATAAGACGCCCGAGTCGTTCGACCAGGTGTACCGAACGAAGATCGAGGGTGCCCGGGCGCTGCTGGCGGCGCTGCGGGACGACGTCGGCTTCGTCGCCCTGTTCGGGAGTGTCGCGGGCGTCTTCGGCAACCGCGGCCAGGTCGACTACGCCGCCGCGAACGACGCCCTGGACACGCTCGCCGGTGCCTGTGCGGGCCGCTTCGCCGGCCGGGTGGTCAGTGTCGACTGGGGTCCCTGGGGATCGGCGCGGGACTTCGTGGCACGGGCCGGCGGACCGGCCCCCGCGGTGGCCGGGGGCGCGGTGGCCGGTGCGGCCGGTGTGGCCGGTGGTGGGATGGTCTCCCCGGAGCTTGCCCGGGAGTACGCGCGCCGTGGCATCGGCCTGATCGATCCCGCCGACGGGGTGGCCGCCCTGCTGCGGGAGCTGGCCGCTCCGGCGGGCACGCCCGCGCAGGTCGTCTACATGTGCGCCTCGGTGGAGTCGTTCGATGCCTGAGCCCGGTGCCGGGCCGGGGGGGCGGTCGGCGTCGGGATCCCGGCCTGCGCCCGGGGGCGGCGCCCCACCCATCGCCCTGGTCGGGATGGCGGCGCTGTTCCCCGGCGCCGGCGACCTCGGCACCTTCTGGGGCAACATCGTCGGGGGCGTCGACGCGATCCGGGAGGTGTCGCCGGAGCGTTTCGACGTCGACGACTACTTCCGCCCCGACCTGTTCCGCCCCGACCCGCCCCGCGGTGACCGTCCCGGCGCCGGACCGGGCGGTGCGGGTGGACCGGGCGGTGCGGGCGGTGCGGGCGACGCCTTTTACTGCCGGCGTGGCGGTTTCGTCGAGGAGTTCGCGTCGTTCGACCCGGCCGCGTTCGGCATCATGCCGCTCGCCGTCGACTGGACCGAACCCGACCAGTTGCTGTCCCTGCGGCTCGCCGCCGCGGCGATCACGGACGCCGGCGGTCCCGAGCGGCTGGGGGACGCCGAGCGTGTCGGGGTGGTGCTCGGCCGCGGCGGCTACGTCGGTCCCGGGGTCGCCAAGCTCGAACAGCGGGTGCGCACCTCCCGCCAGATTGTCACGACGCTGCGCGAGATCCTGCCCGACCTGCCGGCCGAGGCCGTCGAACGGGTCCGGGAGGCGTTCGTCGCCCAGCTCGGACCGCAGCGCCCCGAGGCGTCCATCGGGCTGGTGCCGAACCTCGCCGCCTCCCGCATCGCCAACCGGCTCGACCTGCGCGGGCCCGCCTACACCGTGGACGGGGCCTGCGCGTCATCGCTCATCGCCGTCGACATGGCGATGCGCGACCTCGGGTCCGGCCGGACCGACGCGATGATTGTAGGTGGCGCCCACATCGTGCACGAGGCGTCGTTCTGGAGCGTCTTCACCCTGCTGCGGGCGTTGTCCCCGAGTGAGATCATCCGTCCCTTCGACCGGCGGGCCGACGGCATCCTCATCGGCGAGGGCGTCGGTATGGTCGTCCTCAAGCGGCTCGCCGACGCCGAGCGCGACGGCGACCGGATCTACGCGGTGCTGCGGGGATCGAGCACGTCCAGTGACGGCCGGTCCGCCTCGCTGATGGCCCCGGTGGTCGAAGGCCAGACGCTCGCCGTCCGCCGGGCCTGGGCGGATGCCGGGCTCGACCCGACGGCGCCGGGTGCGATCGGCCTCGTCGAGGTGCACGGCACGGCCACCCCCACTGGCGACGCTGTGGAGCTCGCCACCCTCGGCCGGATCTTCGGCACCGCGCCGGCCGGGCCGGCCGGGCCGGGGCGGGCGGACATCGGGATCGGTTCCGTCCAGTCCATGATCGGTCACGCGATGCCGGCCGCGGGCGCGGCCGCTCTGATCAAGACCGCGCTGGCGCTGCACCACCGGGTCCTGCCGCCCACGCTGCACTGCGACGAGCCGCATCCGGCGTTCGCGGGCAGCCGGTTCGCGCCGGTGCGCGCCGCCGTCGAGTGGGACACCCTGGCCGGCGGCGGTCCCCGCCGAGCGGGGGTCAACGCCTTCGGGTTCGGCGGCATCAACGCCCATCTGGTGCTGGAGGAGGCGCCGGCACCTGCGGCGGTGACGGCGGCCCGTACGTTCGCCGCCCCGGCGGTGACCACGGTGGACCGGGCGGCCGACCCGGACGTCGATCCGGACGCCGAACCGGTGCTGCTGTTCGCCGGGGCCGACGCGGCTGACCTGCTGGCCCAGCTCGACGTCCCGGACGCGGAACTGCTCGCCCGCGACGACGCCGCGGCCCCGCCGACCGGTGGGCCGTGGCGGCTGGCCCTGGTCGCGCCGACCGCCCGTCGGCTGGCGCTCGCCCGCACCGTCGTCGAGCGCGGCACCCCCTGGCGGGGACGCAACGACCTGTGGTTCACCCCGGCGGGGATGTTCGTCCCCGCGCGGCCGGGTGGGGACTCCCCGGCGCAGACCGCCTTCCTGTTCTGCGGCCTGGAGGACAAGTTCACCCCGCGGATCGACGACGTCTGCGAACATTTCGGGCTGACGAAGCCGGCCCTCGACGACACCGGGATGCTCGGCCGGCATGGCGTCGCGAGCGTTGAGGTCGGCCGGATCCTCGATGTGGCGCTGCGGCGGCTCGGGATCACCCCGGACCTCGTCGGCGGCCACAGCATCGGCGAGTGGAACGCGATGATCTCCTGTGGGCTGATCACCGACGAGTACACCGACGACTTCCTCGCCGGCTTCGACCCGACCGTCCTAGATCTGTCTTCCGCACATGGGGTTTCGATGCGTTGACCGGCCTGGTTTCCGATCAAGGTGGCCGGGTCGGTTCGACGCC
>NZ_CDWRCL010000293.1:0-4100 GCF_977927575.1 Frankia sp. CcCS3 | reverse complement strand
CCTGCGAACCATCTGAAATACGACAAATCGGGGATCGGGCGGGCGAGGGCCGGGAAAGCGAGGGCAGGGGAAGGCGAGGGCCGGGAAGCGGTGTCAGGAAATGCCGAGGCGCTCCAGCAGCAGTCGCCGCACGGTCGCCGCGTCCGCCTGGCCCTTCATCGCCTTCATCACCGCGCCCACCAGCGGGCCGACGGCGTTCACCTTGCCGCCGCGGACCTTCTCGGCAATGTCGGGGGCGCCGAGGAGCGCCGCGTCGACGGCCGCAGTGAGCGCGCCGTCGTCCGCGACGATCGCCAGCCCACGGCCGGCGATCACCTCGTCGGGCGCGCCCTCACCGGCGAGCACCCCGTCGATGACCTTGCGGGCCAGCGCGTCGGTGAGCTCACCCGCGGCCACCAGCGCGGTGATCCGGGCGACATCGGCCGGGGTGATCTTAAGATCGCGCGGCTGGAGACCGGCGTCCGAGGCACGCCTGGCCAGCTCGTTGAGCCACCACTTACGGGCGGTCGCCGGGGCCGCGCCGGCGGCGACGGTCTCCTCGACCAGGTCGAGGACCGCGGCATTGCGCAGGTCCTGCAGATCCCGCGCGGTGTAGCCGTGCTCGGCGATCAGCCGGGCCCGGCGCGCCGCGGGCAGCTCCGGCAGGCCAGCCCGCAGCCGCTCGACGTATTCCGCGGGCAGGGCCAACGGGGTGAGGTCCGGCTCCGGGAAGTACCGGTAGTCGGTGGCCTCCTCCTTGGACCGGCCCGACGAGGTGCGGCCCGACGCCTCGTCGAAGTGGCGGGTCTCCTGGATGATGCGCCGGCCGTCGTCGAGCAACGCGACCTGCCGGGTGATCTCGTAGCGCACCGCGCGTTCCACCGACCGCAGCGAATTGAGGTTCTTCGTCTCGGTGCGGGTACCGAAGGGAGCGTCCGGGCCGCCGGGCGCCGGCCGCGGGCGCAGCGAGACGTTGGCGTCGCAGCGCAGCGATCCCTGCTCCATCCGGACGTCGGAGACGCCGAGCGCCCGGATCAGTTCCCGCAACTCGTCCACGTAGGCCCGGGCCACCTCGGGGGAACGCACGTCCGGTTCGGTCACGATCTCCACGAGCGGGATGCCGGCCCGGTTGTAGTCGACCAGCGAGTGGGTGGCGCCGTGGATGCGGCCGGTGGCGCCGCCGACGTGCAGCGACTTGCCGGTGTCCTCCTCCATGTGCACCCGGGTGATGCCCACCCGGTGCACCTCGCCCTCGACCTCCACGTCGAGCCAGCCGTTCGTGCACAGCGGCTCGTCGTACTGGCTGATCTGGAAGTTCTTCGGCATGTCGGGATAGAAGTAGTTCTTGCGCGCGAACCGGCACCACGACGCGGTCTCACAGTGCAACGCGAGTCCGATCATGACCGCGAAACGCACCGCCGCCTCGTTCACCACCGGCAGGGAACCCGGCAGCCCGAGGCACACCGGGCAGACCTGGGTGTTAGGCTCGGCACCGAAGGCCGTCGCGCAGCCGCAGAACATTTTGGAAGCGGTGCCGAGTTCGACGTGCGTCTCCAAGCCGATCACCGGCTCGTAGCGGGCCAGAACGTCGGAGTAGGACGGCAGCGCGCCGGCGGGAGCCACTGTGCTCACCGGATGAACTCCTCATGGATCGCTGGATGGGCGGGTGTCGCGGACGTGCACGTAGGTGAGGAACACCGCGGCCGGTAGGCCGAGCACTCCCCAGAGGAGCAGGACCGGGTTGAGCGTGGCGATACCGAGGCCCAGCACCAGCACGGTGAGCAGCCACACCACGCCCACCAGGAACCGGTCCTGCCGGCCGCTGCGCAGGCTCACCATCGCCGTTTCCCGCCCTTCCCTCGCGGCCGGCGGCCCGTCACCGCGGCCGCCACCCCCGGAACACGGATGACCCGCGAGACTGCCGGGCGCCCGCTCACAGCGCCGGGACCTCGTCGAGCAGCGGATGGCCGCGTTCGGCGTCCAACGCCTCCTCCAGCGCCCCGCCGACCCGGTAGAGCCGGTCGTCGGCGAACGGCGGCGCCATGATCTGGATACCCACCGGCAGCCCGTCCACGAGCCCGGACGGCAGGCTCATCGCCGGGCCGCCCGCGAGGTTGGACGGGATCGTGCACAGGTCCGACAGGTACATGGCCACCGGATCATCGACCTTCGCGCCCAGTGGGAAGGCCGGCGTCGGGGTAGTGGGCGAGACCAGGACGTCGACCTGCTCGAACGCGGCGGTGAAGTCGCGGCTGATCAGCGTACGGACCTTCTGCGCCTGGCCATAGTAGGCGTCGTAGTACCCCGAGGACAGGGCGTAGGTGCCCAGGATGATCCGCCGCTTCACCTCCGGGCCGAAACCGGCCTCGCGGGTGCGGCTCATGACCTCCTCGGCCCCGGCCCGGCCGTCGTCGCCGATCCGCAGCCCGAAGCGCATCGCGTCGAAGCGAGCCAGGTTCGACGAGCACTCGCTGGGCGCGATCAGGTAATAGGCGGGCAGCGCGTAGCTGAAGTGCGGGCAGCTCACCTCGATGACCTGGGCGCCCAGGCCCGTCAGCGCCTCGACCGCGGCAGCGAAGGCGGCCTCGGCCCCCGGGTCGTACCCGTCGCCGGCGAACTCGCGGACCACGCCGACCCGCATACCGCGGATGTCGCGCTGCCGTGCCGCCGCCACGACCGCGGGAACCGGCGCGTCGACGCTCGTGGAGTCCAGAGGATCGTGGCCGGCAATCGCGGCGTGCAGCAACGCCGCGTCGGTCACCGTGCGGGCCAGCGGGCCGGCCTGGTCCAGCGAGCTGGAGAAGGCGACCAGCCCGTAGCGGCTGACCCCGCCGTAGGTGGGCTTGACCCCGACCAGACCGCAGACGGCGGCCGGCTGACGGATGGAACCGCCCGTGTCGGTGCCGAGGGCGAGCGGCGCCTCGAAGGCGGCGACGGCCGCGGCGCTGCCGCCGCTGCTGCCGCCGGGGATGCGGGTGACATCCCAGGGGTTGCGGGTCGGCCCGAACGCCGAGTTCTCGGTTGACGAGCCCATGGCGAACTCGTCCATGTTGGCCTTACCCAGCAGGACGACGTCCGCGGCCCGCAGCCGGCTCACCACCGTGGCGTCGTACGGGGGGTGCCAACCCTCAAGGATGCGGCTGCCGCAGGTGGTGGGCATCCCTCGGGTGGTGAAGACGTCCTTGAGCGCCAACGGCACCCCGGCGAGCGGCCCGAGGCGCTCCCCGGCCGCGCGCCGGTCGTCGACCGACCGGGCCGCGGCGAGCGCGCCGTCGGCGTCCACGTGCAGGAAGGCGTGGACGGTCTCGTCGACCTTGGCGATGCGGTCCAACGCCGCCCGGGTCGCCTCGACGGCGCTCAGCCTGCCGGCGGCGATCGCGGCCGCCGTCGCGGCGGCGGACAGGCGCACGACGTCGGTCGTGCCGGGAGGTGTCGGGTTCTCCGTCATGTTCTCCGTCATGCGGGCGGCGACCTCATTCGTCCGGATCGAGGATGCGGGGCACCCGGAACCGCCCGTCCTCGGTGGCGGGGGCACCGGCCAGGGCCTCGGTGACGGGCAGCGACGGGCAGATGGTGTCCGGCCGGAAGACGTTGGTCAACGGCACGGCGTGGCTGGTCGGCGGGATGTCCGCGGCGGCGATCTCGGAGACTCGGGCGACCGCGGACAGGATCGCCTCGAGCTGCGGTGCCAGCGCGTCGAGCTCGTCGCCGGTCACCGACACCCGCGCCAAGCGGGCGAGGTGAGCCACCTCGCCCCGAGTGATCGCCATGGCGTGTGGCCCCTTCGTAGGCGGTGGGCACGGGGCCCGTGACTGGTCCTGGGCGCCGCGACGGATGCGGGAACCGGAACCGGGAGAGGCCGGATGCACCCCTGGGGCGCCCCGGGCGGACGATCGGGACCGGACGCATCGCCGCGTCGACGTGATGTCATCGTACGGGCCGCGGCGGGACCCCCCGCGGGCGCCGCCCCCCGCCGCTCCCCTGGCCTAGTACTCCAACCCGACTTTTGTGATCAGTTGCGGCCCGTGGGCTGACGGTGGGCGGCCGACCCAGCTCGCTCCGACGCAGGTCAGGACACGAAGAAGCCATCGTCGATCATGCCGGTTTGTGAGAACTCGTAG
>NZ_CDWRCL010000292.1:0-4137 GCF_977927575.1 Frankia sp. CcCS3 | reverse complement strand
AACTTCGAAGAGCCACGATGACCGGCTCGGAAAGGAAGTCGTCCGATCGTGAGGGAAGCCGGACCTCGATCGGCTCGCGCTGACCGCGCGCCAACGAGTCGGGCCACAGCGGGAGTTCCGGTGACGTAGATAGAAGATCTTCCTCGGATGCAGATGCTGCTGCCTCGTCGGGGGTGAGCAGGCTCATGAACGCTATGTCCGCGTCAGGCAGGACGGCCGCGAGTGCGATTTCACGCCGTTCAGGCTGGGAGCGCCCGCTGAAGATCTGCGTGACGACGCGGATCCGATAGCCCCGGAATGGATCCGGCTTTACCGTCACCACTGCCTGTTCGTCGCGCGTGCGGATGCGTGCCAGAACAGCCACCCGCACACGGTCCGCTGTCTCCTGATGCATACTCGGCATGCCGTCACCTCCTTGACCTCGCTCTTCCCGCTGCCACGTCGAAGTGGCCGGCCCAAGACAGGTACCTCAGATACGATCAGAGTAATCGGTTGAGCCGGAGCCCGAGGTACGCGGCGAGCCGCCGGGCCCGCGCAAGCTCCGTGACATAGTCGATACCGGGCCGAAGAACCAGTTCGTATCGCATCTCGACCGAGCGCGCATCGACGTAAGCACGAAGATCCATCGGAAGATCTCCTCGCCGGATTCCGCAGTCGTCGAGTAGCGGTACGAGGACGTGGGTTCGTCTGACGATTTTACCATGAGCCGTGGCAAGCGCCTTCGCGTACGCCTCGACGACATAACCCACGAAGTACAGCGCAGCCAGCTGGCGCGACTGTGCGTGTAACACGGCGGCATCGGCGCCACGCTCGGAAGCCACCGCGGCCCAGTACTCGACCTGTTCGCGCCACGCTGGTTTCAGCTTGCCTCCTCCCGGCCCCAGCAAAACCCCGACATCCCCCAAAAGTGTAGCCAGAAGGTAGCGGGCCGGAACCATCGGCTCCGGCCCGCTACCGAGAAGTTGGCCCACCGGGACAGCACGAGTCTTCTGTCTTCTGAACGGGGCCCGGGGCCAGCCGCGCGGCTCAGACCTGGCGGCGGCGCTCCACCGCGTCGAGGATCTCCGCGACGGCCTCGTCCACCGGCACGCCGTTGCGCTGCGCCCCGTCCCGGAAACGGAACGACACCGCACCCTGAGCGACATCGGAATCTCCGGCCAGCAGCATGAACGGCACCTTTTGCTTCTGCGCCGTACGGATCTTCTTCTGCATCCGGTCGTCGGAGGAGTCGACCTCCACCCGGAGGCCGTGCGCGGCGAGCCGCCGGGCGACCTCGCCCAGGTACGGCACGTGCTCGTCGGTGATCGGGATGCCGACCACCTGCACCGGCGCGAGCCACGGCGGCAGCGCCCCGGCGTAGTGCTCCAACAGGATGGCGAAGAACCGCTCGATGGTGCCGAACAACGCCCGATGGATCATGAACGGACGCTGCCGGGTCCCGTCCGCAGCCTGGTACTCCAGGTCGAAGCGCCGCGGCAGCTGGAAGTCCACCTGGATGGTGGACAGCTGCCAGGTCCGGCCGATGGCGTCGCGGGCCTGCACGGAGATCTTCGGCCCGTAGAAGGCACCGCCGCCCGGGTCCATCACCAGTTCCAGGTCCTGCTTCTGCGCGGCCTCCCGCAGCAGTTCGGTGGCCTGCGCCCACTCCTCGTCGGTGCCGACGGCCTTGCCCTCCGGCCGGGTCGACAGCTCCAGGTAGAAGTCGGTCAGCCCGAAGTCGCGCAGCAACCCGAGCACGAACGTCAGCACGCTGTCGAGCTCGGCGGGTAGCTGCTCGCGGGCGCAGAACAGGTGCGCGTCGTCCTGGGTGAGCCCGCGCACCCGGGTCAGGCCATGGACCACTCCGGACTTCTCGTAACGGTAGACCGTGCCGAACTCGAACAGCCGCAGCGGCAGCTCCCGGTACGACCGGCCCCGCGACCGGAAGATCAGGATATGCATCGGGCAGTTCATCGGCTTGAGGTAGTAGTCGGTGCCGCCGTCGAGCTGCATGGGCGGGTACATGCCCTCGGCGAACCAGTCCAGGTGCCCGGAGATCTGGTAGAGCTCCGACTTGGTGATGTGCGGGGTGTTGACGAACGAGTACCCGGCCTCGATGTGCCGGCGCCGCGAGTAGTCCTCCATCGCGGTGCGGATCGCGCCGCCCCTGGGGTGGAAGACCGCCAGCCCCGGGCCGATCTCGGTCGGGAACGAGAACAGGTCAAGCTCCGCGCCGAGCTTGCGGTGATCGCGTTTCTCGGCCTCGGCCAGCCTGGTCTGGTAGGCCTTGAGCGCGTCGCGCGACTCCCACGCAGTGCCGTAGATGCGCTGCAGCTGCGGGTTCTTCTCGCTCCCCCGCCAGTAGGCCGCGGCGGAGCGCAGGATCGCGAAGGCCGGGATGGCCCGGGTGGTGGGCACATGCGGCCCGCGGCAGAGGTCCTTCCAGCACAGCTCGCCGGTCTTCGCGTCGAGGTTGTCGTAGATGGTCAGCTCGCCCGCCCCGACCTCGACACTCGCCTCGGCGTCGTCGGCCGCCGCGTCACTCGACTTCAGCCCGATCAACTCAATCTTGTACGGCTCGTCGGCGAGCTCCGCGCGGGCCTCGGGCTCGGTGACGACCCGCCGGGAGAATCGCTGGCCGGCCTTGATAATCGCCTGCGCCTTCTTCTCGATGGCCCTGAGGTCGTCCGGGGTGAACGGGGACTCGACGTCGAAGTCGTAGTAGAAACCGTTGTCGATGGGCGGCCCGATGCCCAGGCGCGCCTTCGGGAAGAGTTCCTGGACCGCCTGGGCGACGACGTGCGCGGCGGAATGCCGGACGATCGCCCGCCCGGCCGGCGAGTCAATCATGATCGGCTCGACGACGGCCCCGTCGGCGAGAACATGAGCGAGATCATGTTGCTGGCCGTCAACCAGAGCCGCGATCACGTTCCGGTCGTCGGCGAACAGCTCGGCGGCCGTCGTCCCGGTCGGCACCACCCGCGGATCGCTGCGCTGGGCGTGCTGAACGGTAAGGCGGACGTCGGACACCGAATCTCTCCTGTTGCGCTGGGAACACGGGTGCGGGGATCGCACCGCCGGTGCGTCGCCGGCCGGCAGGCGGCCCCACGGCGGGCCTTCCTGGCCCGTTCGCGATGCTACTCGCGGACGCATGGTGCCCCCGGCGAGCGGGGTACGGCGAGCGAGGTACTCAGTGTGACGGGTGCGGCTCAGTGTGACGGGTGCGGCGCGGGCGGCTCCGCCGTCGGCCGCGCACCCTCCCGGCAGCGGATGCCACCGAGGATGGTGTCGACGATCTTCGCGATCCGCGTTCCGCTCACCTCGCAGTCACCACTCATGTACTGCCGATAGGCGACCGGACCGACCAGCATGTCGACGACGAGGTCGACGTCGACGTCCGCGGCGAGTTCCCCCGATTCGATGCCGCTCCGGAGCATGGCGGCCGCCTTCTCCCGCGACGGCTCGATCACCTTCTGCGAGTAGGTGGCGAACAACTCCGGGTGCGTGCTCCGCTCGGCGACGAGCTTCGGCATGATCCGCCCGGACAACGACTGGAGGTTGTGCCGGCGCAGCGCATTCAGCCAGGCCACCAGGTCGTCGCGCAGGGAGCCGGTCTCGACCGCGTCGAGACTGTCGGCCAGGGTGTCCAACGCGTCCCCGATCAGGGCATCCTTCGTTGGCCATCGGCGATAGACCGTCGCCTTGCCGACCCCGGCGCTGGTCGCCACCGCCTCCATCGACAGGCTCGCGAAGCCGACCGTCGCGAGCTCGTGCAGCGCGGCATCGATGATCGCCTCATCGCAGCGGGTGTCCCTCGGACGACCGGGAGCGCGGGAGACGCGGACCCCGGAGGGCACCCGGTCGGACGGCCGCCGAGGATGCGGAGTGCGCACGTCCCGGGTGGCCATCAGGCGGGACACCGGTCTGATCCCCCGCACGCTCCGTCGCCGCCGTGCCGATGCATCCGCATGGAAAGGCCACCCGCCACCTTGATCGCGCCGCACGTTCCCGCCGGACTTCAAGATCAGCATACGTCCCAGCCGGCCAAGACGCATCCGTTTGCCAGGGCAGCGGCGTGGCGTGCGTCGCGTTCCACGCCGATCGGGCCATGGTCCACCGCGAAACCACCACCCGAACGC
Source organism: Frankia sp. CcCS3 (assembly GCF_977927575.1). Taxonomy (NCBI): domain Bacteria; kingdom Bacillati; phylum Actinomycetota; class Actinomycetes; order Frankiales; family Frankiaceae; genus Frankia; species Frankia sp. CcCS3. The sequence continues at coordinate 19 of NZ_CDWRCL010000292.1, read as the reverse complement.
CCCAGCCCGAACAGCCACC
>NZ_CDWRCL010000291.1:0-4167 GCF_977927575.1 Frankia sp. CcCS3 | reverse complement strand
CCTAGCAGCAGACGGGCGGGCCGGGCCTGAATTCAGACCAGACCAGACTCTTCTTTGTTTGAGCTGCTCCCACGCACGCACGTGCGGAAGACAAGCCTAGCCGGATGGCGCCCCCGGTGACGTCGGCGAAGCGGGCCAGCAGCATCGCGAGCGTCGACTTCCCGGCTCCGGACGGCCCGACCAGCGCCGTCACCGTGCCTGGCCGTAGCGTCGCTCTCACCCCCCGCAGGACTTCGTGACCGTCCGGGTAGCTGAAATGGACGTCGTCGATCTCGACCGTCAGCGGGGTGCCCACCGGCCGGGCGCGGCCGGGCTCGAGGACGGGCTGCCGGGGCTCGCGCAGCAGGTCGCCGATGCGGGCCGCCGCGTCCCGGGATCGCTCGCGCAGGTCCTGGGCCAGGTAGATCGGCGTGATCTGCTCGAACAGCCCGACCCCGAGCAGGGTGAAGGCCACCAGGTCCACCGGGTCACTCCACCCGGCCGCGACCAGTCCGGTGCCGACGGCGGTGACCGCGAACACGATGGTCGCCGGGGCCACCGTCGCCCGGGCGACCCCGCGGGGCCGGAGGAAGATGCGCTGGGCCTGCTCGTCGGCGTCGGCGTACTTGGCCGCGGCGGCGGCGAACCGGGGAGCGCCCCGGCCGCCGGCGAACGCCTTGACGACGCTGATGCCCCGAACCGTCTCGAGCACGGCCGCGGTCAGCTCGTTGTTGGCCGCACCGATCCGGCTGACCTGGTCGGTCGCGCGGACCGCGAGCCGCAGGCGGATCGCCTGGGCCGCGCTGACGAGCGCCACCGTGACGAGCGCCAACGGCCAGTCGACCCAGAGCAGGTAGCCGACCACCACCGCCGGGCCGGCCACGGCCGAAGCCAGGTCCCCGCGGGCGTGGGCGACTGCGTGGTGCAGCGTCGCCACGTCGTCCTGCACCGTCGAGCGCACCCGGGCCGAGACCCCGCCGGCGAACCAGCTCAGCGGTAACGCGCTCACCTGCTCGGTCAGGCGGCGGCGCAGCAGGTAGGCGAGGTCCGCGTCGGCCAGGTGGCTGAGCAGGCTCGCCGCGGCGTACAGCGCGAAGCGCGCCACGAGCAGGCCGGCCGCGAGCCACGCCAGCGGCCATACCGGCTGCCCCGCTCCGCTCAGCAGTCGGCGCGCGATCTCCACCAGCACCACCGCTGGGGTGATCGCCAGCACCGTGGCCAGAGCTTGCAGCCCGGCCGCCAGCGTGATCCGACCTCGGACGGGACGCCGCAGCTCGGCCAAGTCGAGCGCGGCGGTGCCGGCCGCCATCACCGCCAGGCCGGGCGGGGGACCGACAGCGCCCCGAGACCGCTGTCCCAGGCGGATCGGGGAGTGACGTGGCCCGCCTCGAGCGGGGTGCCGCCGCCCTCGCCCGCGGGGGTTGCGGCGCGGCCGCGCCGCTCGGCCATCGAGCGCACGAGCTCGCCGGCCCGCACGGCGACGTTGGAGAGCAGGGTCGAGGAGATGCCGTGGGAGTGTTCGGTCGCGCCGAGCACGTACAGGTCGACGTGGACGCCGGGCGCCGTCGCCAGCCGGTAGTCGCGGTCGAGCGCCACGTGGCCGGCCGGGTCGGTCTGGCAGTGCCGGGCCATCGTGCCGAGGAGCTGGCGTGGATCTCGCGAGCGGTACCCGGTGGCGAAGACAATGACGTCCGCCTCTATTTTTTCCCGCGTGCCGGTCGGCATGAACTCGACGTCGGCGGCGACGCCGTCGGTGAGCTGACGCAGCTCGACGAGGCGGGACGCGCGCATGATGCGCAACCGTTCCCGGCCTTGCATCTTCTCCTGGTAGACACGGCGGTAGAGCTCGTCGATGAGGTCGATATCGACCACCGAGTAGTTCGTGCTCCGATGATAGGTATTGAGCATGTCCTTCACCGGCGGCGGCGCGGCGTAGAAATCGTCCACGGCGGACGGGTCGAAAATCTGGTTCGCGAACGAGCTGTTGTCCGCCGGGCTGTAACCGTACCGCGAGAAGACGGCCACGACTTCAGCCCGCGGATACTTCGTGTGCAGGAATTCGGTCACCTCGGCCGCGCTCTGCCCGGCCCCGACCACGACGAACCGGTCGCGCACCGGCGATGGCAGGTTCGCGACCCGGCTGAGCAGGTCGTGGTTGTGCCAGACCCGTTCGGACAGCTCGATGCCGGCTGGCGCCGTCGGCTCGAGCCCGACGGCGATGACGACGCCGCGAGCCCGGCGGACGACCGTCTCCCCGGTCGTCCCCTGCACCCCGACGACGTCCACCATCCGGACCTCGCCGTCGACGGTGACCGGCCGGATGTCGACCACCCGCGTGTCGTACTCGACCAGGTCATCCAATCGGCGGGCGGCCCATTCCAGGTAGTCGTGGAAATCTTGGCGCAGCGGGAACATGGTCTTGTAGTTGATGAAGTCAACCAGGCGGTCCCGCTCATGCAGGAACGACAGATAACTGAAATCGCTGGCCGGATTCCGCAGGGTTACCAGGTCCTTGAGGTAGGATACCTGCATCGTGGCCCCGTCGAGGAGCATTCCCCGATGCCAGCCGAATCGGGGCTGGCGCTCCAGGAAAGACACCCTCAGCGCCGCCGCCGGGGAAACGCGCGCGTTGTGCTCCGTCACGGCGATCGCCAACGCCAGGTTCGAAGGGCCGAAACCGATTCCGACGATGTCCCGAATGCCGATGTCCGTGGACGCCGGACCTCTCACCACACCCGATCCTCCGGTCCCTGGGCGCGCCGCCCTTTCCCGTCGGTAACGAGAAGCGTACGCTAATCCGATAAAGTAAGGCTTACCTATCTTCTGGGGTGACCTCCCTGGGTGTCAAGCACGCTCCGGCGGCGCCATCGGCCGGGCCCGCGGCCGCCCCTGACTAGACCCCGGCTGGCTGGACCCCGGCCCGCGCTACCGGCGCCGGGCGGCCGCTGGACGTGACCGTGAAGTCAGGTTAGGCTCTCCATAGATAAGTTAACCTATCTTTACAAATTTCGCCAGATTGTGAGGCGGGCGGTGCGAGCTGTCGCGGAGGCTGAGGCGACGGTGCCGCGCCCGCCCGATCCGGCGGCAGCGGCCCCGCCCGGCCGGCGGCAACGGCGGCAAGGGGGTGCGCTCGGATCACGGAGAGTGCGTGTCTGCGGCCTGGTAGTGACGTCGCTCGCTCTGGTCGGGATGTGCGTCCTCAGCGTCTGGGTCGGCGCCAACCACCTGCCGTTCACCGTCGTGTGGCGGGTCCTGTGGCACGACGACGGCTCGTCCGCCGCGCTGGTCGTGCACAACCTGCGGATACCGCGCACGCTGCTCGGCCTGGTGGTCGGCGCCGCGCTCGGCGTGGCCGGGGCCCTCAGCCAGGCGTTGACCCGCAACGATCTGGTCGAACCGGGGATGCTCGGGGTCAACATCGGCGCGTCGGCCGCCGTCGTCGTCGGCATCTCGGTCTTCGGCGTCACGAGCCCGAGCGGCTACGTGTGGTTCGCGCTCGCCGGCGCCGCCCTGACCGCGGTCGCCGTGTTCATGATCGGCGCGACCGGCCGCGCAGCGACGACGCCGGCGACCCTGGTGGTGGCGGGCGCGGCCGCCACGGCCGTCCTCGGCGCGTTCGTCAACGCCGTGCTGCTGATCGACACCAAGACGTTCGACCAGTTCCGGCACTGGGACGTCGGCTCGCTGGCCGCGCCGGGATCGACCGGGCTGCAGGCGACGGCGCCGTTCATGGCGGCGGGACTCCTGCTCGCCCTCCCCCTTACCCGCCCGTTGAACGCGCTCGCGCTGGGTGACGAGGCCGCCCGCGGCCTGGGTGTCCGCCTTCACCGGGCCCGGATGCTGGGCGTGCTCGCGGTCGTCCTGCTCTGCGGCGGGGCGACCGCCGCCGCCGGGCCGATCAGCTTCGTCGGCCTGGCCGTGCCGCACGCCGCCCGCGTGATCGCCGGACCGGACAACCGCTGGGTCCTGCCCTACTCCGCCATGCTGGCCCCGATCCTGCTGGTCGGATCGGACCTGGTCGGACGGGTGATCATCGCTCCAGGTGAGCTGCAGGTGGGGATCATCACGGCCTTTGCCGGAGCTCCGGTGTTCATCGCGTTGTGCCGCCGCGCGCGGCTGGGCCGGGCGTGACCGGCATCGCGCCGGCCGGCCCGGTCGACCGTCCCGCCGCCGGCGCCCTCCCGCCGC
>NZ_CDWRCL010000290.1:0-4169 GCF_977927575.1 Frankia sp. CcCS3 | reverse complement strand
GGCGGCTGCGGCAACGCGCGGCCGACGCGGCCGACCTGATCGCCCGTGCGCGGGCTCTGCTCGCCTACGACGAACACGCCGACGGCGAGACGGCGGACGACTCGGAGATGGCGGAAAACGAGGAGACGGGGAAACGATGAAGGGGTCCATCAGGACAGCACCGGCGGGGGGCTCGCGATGACCGGCCTGCTGCGCGGGCTGGCACGGCGGCGCGGGCCGGAGAGTGGCCACGACACCGACGGCGTTCCGTCCTGGGTGGTCGACCGGCTGGTCGCGCTCACGCGCCAACTCGACGCCCTGGCCCGCCAGATCGATGCGCTCGTCAGGGCCGGCAACCGGCACCTCGATCAGACCGCTTCGGCCCGGAGCGGCGCCGCGACTCCCGGCGCCGCGGCTCCCGTCGGGGTCGTCTCCCGTCCCGGGGACGGGGACGGGTTCGCAGAGCCTGGCGCGCAGGAGCCGCATCCGGTGGCCCTGCGGGTCATCGACGTGCTGGACCGGCTGGACGTGCTGGTCGGGCAGGTCGGCTCCGCGCCGCTGGACCCGGCCGCGCTGGCGTGGGTGCGCCAGTCCCTCGCCGATCTGCTGCCGGTCTGCGAGGTGCATCCTGTCCGGGACGAGGGCCCGGCCGACCCGCGGCGGCACGAGGTGCTGAACCGGCGCCCGGCCCCGGACACCGCCGGGCGTGACCTCACCGGGCACATCGCGGCGACCATCCGCCCCGGCTACCGCTGGCGTGACGACCTGCTGCGGCCGCAGCAGGTGACCGTGTTCGGCCATCCCGAGGCCGAGGCCGCCGCGACGACCGCAGTGACCGACACGGGAGCACCGGCATGACCGAAACCAGCCTGCCGATGTCTGGGATTCCCAGGGCTGTCGAGAAGTCCCCGGAGAGCAGGGAAGGAACCGAGGCCGCGAGGAGCTCCGGACTCGACACGGTCCGGCGCGCGGTACTGGAGCTGTCCGACGAGGTCGAGGTGGCCACCGCCGATCTCGTCGGGGCGGGCGTGCGGCGGCGGCTGCGGGAGGACCACGAGCGGCTGGCGTCCGACCGGCGGCACGTGGTCGTCTGCGGCGAGTTCAAACGCGGCAAGTCCAGCCTGGTCGGCGCCCTGGTCGGCCGGCCGGACCTGTTCCCGTCCGACGTCGACGTGGCGACGTGTGTGGTCTCCGCGCTTGCCTGGGGGCCCGCCGACCGTGCCTGGGTGCGCCGCCGGGAACCCGCTGCTGGTGGCGGCGGCACGGGTGGGCAAGGCGCCGAGACCGAGGTCGAGATCGGGGTGGACCAGCTCCCGGAACATGTCGTCGAGCAGGGCAACCCCGGCAACCGGCGGCGGGTGGCGGGTGTGCGGATCGAGGCACCTGTGGAGCGGCTCCGCTCCGGCATCGTGATCGTCGATACGCCTGGCATCGGCAGCCTGGACCCGGCCCACAGTGCGATCACCCGCAGCCACCTCGGCCGGGCCGACGTGCTCGTCTTCGTGGTGGACGCGGTGGAGCCGCTCACCACTGGCGAGCTGCGGTTTCTGCGGGAGGCGCTGGAGGCCTGCGACACCGTCCTCACCGTGGTGACGAAAACCGACAAGGTCCGGGACCCGCAGATCGTTGTCCGGGACACCCGCACCAAGATCGCAGGCCTAGTCGGGGAGCACGGGTCGGAGAGCCCCGTGTTTCCTGTGTCGACCTACCGCCGGCTGGAGTACCTGGAGGAGCTGGGGTCCGGGATGCCGGACCCGGGGCCGGACACCAGATCCGGGTTCTCCGAGCTGGAAGAGGCTCTGTGGGAGGGCGTCGGCGCGCGTACCGAGGCCGCGCGGCTCGACCGCGCCCTCGACGGCCTGCTGGGCGCGCTCGCCGCGGCCCAGGCCACGCTTCGCGACGAGCTGCAGATCATGGACGACGATGCGCCCTGGCAGCGGGCCACCGCCGACCTCGACCAGGCTGAGGAACGCCTGCGGCACCTGACCGCCGCGGAGGCGTCCTGGCACAGCGTGCTGGAGGCGATCTGGGCCGAGCGGATCCCCCCGGTCCGGGATGCCTTGGCGGCCGACTTCGCGGCGGCGGCGCAGGCCCTCGCCCTGGCCGGCATCGCTCCGACCGGTTTCGCCGCGGCGGATGGCGCCGAACCGGGTGCCACTGCGGCCGGCGCCGGCCCCAACCCGGCCGCGGAGATCGAACGGCTCCGGGCGGCCGCCGTCGAGTGCACCCGCACCCTCGCCACCGCGGCCGACCAGGCTCGGCGCGCTGTCGCTGTCATCGCCCGGGACGCCTACGAGACGCTGGCCGCCCACACCGGCACGGCCAGCCCGGCCGGCGGTTCCGTCGACGGCTCCAGGCATCTCCCACCGACCAACGCGGACACCCTTGGCATCGAGGCCGGGAGTCTGGTGGACGCAGCCGACATCCCGGTGCCCGACACCGACGAGATCGTCCGGGCGGCCCGCGAACGGCGGGTGACACTGCGTGAGCGTATGAAGATAGTCGCTGGTGCGGTCACCCGGAACACGCCGCCGGCCCAGATCGCCTCCCTGCTGGTCAGGTTCGTGATGGGCCGCGGCATGGCCACGGCTTTCGGCGGGCCGGTCAGCTCCTTCGGGGCGGAGTCGTCATCCTCCGGCGGCCCGTTCCAGTCCCTGAACACGGTGATCGAGCTGGGCACCGCCTTCCAGGACGCCTTCCAGGATGTCAGGACGCAGCTCGACCAGCGCCGCGCCGCCTCCACCCGCGCCGTCCAGGAGCTGCGGCGCAGCCTGCACGACCAGGTCGTGACGGCCACCAGGAGCGCCCTGGAGACCTTCGACGTAGGTGCCGCCCATGCCCGGCTTCGGGTGGAGCAGCAGTTCGCCGACCTGCTGGGTGCCGAGCTGGACGCGCTTGGCGCGACCCGGCGCAGGTTGCGGGAGAGTCACGCCGCCACCGGGCAGGCCCGCGACGAGCGCCGCGCCGTGCTGATTGACCGGCTGGCCGTCGGCCAGCACCTGCTCGACCGCGTCGACGCGCTGGCCGTCCGATGACGGTCACTCCCGGCCTGGTGCTGGGCATCGACTTCGGCACCTGGAACTCCGCCGTCGTCATCGGCCGGCCAGACGGCTCCGTGCTCACCATCCGTGACCCGTCCTCGTCCTACGGCCAGACCTCGTTCCGTACCTCGGTCTGCGGCCGGCCGGACGGCAGCCTGGCGGTGGGAGCGGCCGCGGAGCACCAGCGGCAGCAGTACCCGCAGTACTACCGCGCCGAGTTCAAACGCGAGTTTGGCACGGACATCCCCAGCATGCTGGGCGCCCGTGTCCTGCAGCCGCACGATCTCGCCGCCGAGGTCCTGCGATTCCTACGCACCTGCGCTGAGGAACGCATCGCCGGCGAGGGCGAGCCGGAGCAGGTGGTCATCACCGTCCCGGCGAGCTGGCAGCGGGCCAGACGCGACCTGATGCGCCGCACCGCCAAGGTCGCTGGATTCGACCCGGCCCGCACCAAGCTCGTCACGGAGCCGTCCGCGGCAGCGCTGCACGCCCTGAGCAGCACCCGCCTCTCCGAGACCGGGCTGCCGGTGCTGGTCTACGACCTGGGCGGCGGGACGTTCGACGCGGCGATCGTCCAAAGCGGTGCGCGGGGTGACGGCGGCGAGTACACCACGCTCGGCCGCGTCGGCGGGCTGCCGGACGTGGGCGGCGGCGCCTTCGACCGGGCGATCCTGAGGCTCGTCCGGGAACGCCTGCCGCAGAGCGTGAAGGTGCTGGACGGGGACCCCGACGACGAGGACGTGCTGCGCCGCCGCATCCTGCTGCGGGAGGACTGCGAACGGCTGAAGTGCACGCTCGCCACCCAGCCAGAGGCCTACCAGTTTCTCACCGTCCTCGACCCGCCGGAGCCGTTCACCCTCACCCGCGGTCAGCTGGCCGAGGCTGTAGGCCCGCTGATCGACCGGACCCTGGCCGAGTGCGACCTGATCCGCGCCACCGCCGAGCTGAGCTGGGACCAGATCATGGCCGTGGTGCCCGCCGGCGGAAGCTGCCGGCTGCCGACCGTCACCGAGCACATCCAGCGACACACCGGGCGCCCGGTCGTCCAGGTGGACGACCCGGACATGGCGGTCGCCCTCGGCGCGGTCGCCGCTGCCCGCCGCCTCGCCCGGGAGAGCAAGCACCCCGACCCGCTACCTTCGTCCGCAC
>NZ_CDWRCL010000289.1:0-4213 GCF_977927575.1 Frankia sp. CcCS3 | reverse complement strand
CCCACCAAATCTGCGACTGGCTCGACGCCTGGCGCCAGGAGAGCTCAACCGGCCCCTGGTGGCCCGAGAAGATCACCCTCCGCGAGCTGAGCGCCGGCCGCCCCGCCCAAACCGGCCCAGGCCGCGTTTCCTGGTGCTACGGCGCCCCCGGCCTTGCCCGCGCCCAGCAACTCGCCGCCCTCGCGCTGGCCGACACATCGCGCCAGAAACGCGCCGAGTCCACGCTCGCCGCCTGCCTCGACGACCCCGTCCAACTCGCCAGACTCGTCGACCCGGCACTCTGCCACGGCTGGGCCGGCTTGATCGCCACCGTCCACCACGCCGCCGCCGACGCCCGCTACCACCCACTCGGCAGCCACCTCCCAGCCCTAACCGATCAACTCCTCGACAGCCTCGACCCGGCAGAGCCCGCCAGCAGCCGATCACCCGGCCTCATCGAGGGCGCCGCCGGGATCGCTGCCGTCCTGCATGGCCTCGCCACCGACAGCACAGCTACCTGGGAAACCGTGCTTCTCCTCGGCCGAACTTAGGGTCAGCCGCGAAGCCGAAGCGTGCTCGACGCGGACGTTTGCCACCCACGACATCCAGGGCGACCGCCGGACGAAGCGTCATCCCGTACCGCTCGACCTGTGACATAACGATTACTGCCAGAGTGGTCTGCGCAGCGGGCAATCGGAGGATCGGCCATCCGGCTCCGGAGAGGATATGGGGCATCGTCATGAGTAGGGCGAGCCAGCGGGCGGAGCAGGACGAGCTGCGAGCGCGGATGCGCGCGGTCGGCATGTCCCACGACGAGATCGCGATCGAGTTCGCCCGCCGCTACAAACTGCGCCCCCGCGCCGCTCACCGCGTCGCGCACGGCTGGACCCAGATGCAGGCCGCGGCCCACATCAACGCCCACGCCGCCCACACCGGCCTCGATCCCCACGGCGCGGCTCCCATGACCGCCCCGAAGCTGTCGGAACTGGAGAACTGGCCGCTACCGAACAACCGCCGCCGGCCCACACCCCAGCTCCTCCCCCTGCTCGCCGAGGTCTACGACACCAGCATCCACAATCTGATCGACCTCGACGACCGCGAACACCTCACCCCCATCGACACCCTTCTGATCACCACCACACGCCGAAGTCGCGCGGGGAGTGGAGCGATCCCGGATACTCCTCCGGACGTCATCGGGCCGTCATCGCGGCGTACCCGGCCGTCGCCGGCACCCGCCCACCGCCGTCCCGGCCCGGCACGCCGCCCAGACTCAGCGGACCACCCGTCGACCCGGATCCGGCTCGATCCCGCGACGAATCCCAAGCGGCGAGCGGCCTGTCCGCCACCCCGATGATCGGGCTTCTCGTCACCTGCGCGTCGCGATACGGGTCGCCACGCGGGCCCTGACCGTCCGTGATCCGGCGATCTGGCGCAACCGCCCTTCCAAGTCCGGGTACTGAATCCTTCCTCCGTGAAGTCACCGACGATCAGTGGCAGTCGGCGGTGGGCCGGGTAGCCCGCAGGGATGAGGTACGCCATCGGCGACGGGTTGACCCGGCGGAACAGGGGCCGGCGCCACGGTGCCTCGTCGACGCGGTGAACTGTCACGACCTACAACTCCTATCCGGGCACGGTCGCGAACCGGTCGACCTCGCCGTGCTCGGCGCAGTGCGGCGGCAGCCCCGCGACGGTCCTGACGAACAGCACCAGGCCGACGCTGTCCGGGGCGGCTACGGACGCCGACGGCGCGCCGCTGCGCCTCGACTTCGAGGTGTGGAACCAGGACAGCACCACAAAGATCACCGACGGTTCGGTGTCGAACGTCTCCCCGAACGCCACCGGTTCCTGGACGGTGCCCGCCGGGGTACTCGCCAGCGGCACCACCTACCAGTGGCGGGTGCGCGCCTACGACGGCACCGACTACTCGCAGAACTGGTCGTCGTGGATCCCGTTCACCGTCGACACGACCGTCCCGGCGGCGCCGACCGCGTTGAGCTCGGCGGCGTGGCCGTCAGGCGGCTGGGCCTCGGCCACCTCCGGCACGTTCACCTGGACCTCCCCCGGCGGGGACACCCAGTCGTTCCTCTACGGCCTCGACCAGCCCTCGCCCGCCACCGAGACCACCGGGACGACCACCCCGTCGCTGAACGCCACCGACGGACTGCACACGTTCTACCTGCGGACCAAGGACAAGGCCGGCAACCTCTCGCCGGTTGTCTCCTACAGCTTCGGAGTCGGCACCGGCGCGTTGGCGAGCCCGGCGGAGAACGCCCGCGTCCAGCGATTCGTCGTCCTGGAGGGACAGGCGCCGTCCTCCCAGGTGTCGGTGACCTACCGATACCGGCTGGGAACGAACACGTCGACGGCGTGGACGGACGTGCCGGTCGCGGACGTGACCACCGAGGGCACGACCACGAGCCCGACATGGCCCGCGCCGCGCAACGCCTCCGGCGCGTTCGACCGGCAGAACTGGAACGTCGGCTTCACCCTGCAGGGCGGCACCGACGGGCCGATCCAGCTCCAGGCCTGTTTCCGTACCTCGGGTGGCACCGTCACCTGCACCGGGGCCCGGACGATCCAGTACGCGCGTAACGCGTTCGGGGACTCCAACGCCACCAGCGACGTCGGCCCCGGAAAACTGGCCCCGCTGACCGGTGACTACTCCCTGTCGGCCACCGACGTCACCATGCCGACCTACACCGGCAGCCTGACCGTCGGCCGGTCCCTGACGACGTTGACCCCGCCCGCGGCGACCAGCGACCCTGCCGGCATCTTCGGCCCGGGTTGGACCTCGGATCTGCAGGGACCAGACACCGGTTCGGCGGCCAAGACGCTGACGGACAACACCGGCACCACAAATACCGTGACACTGACGTCGAGTGAGGGCGCCGCCTCGGCGTACTCCCGTACCGGGACCGGCGGTTATCCCTACGCCTACACCGGCATCGCGGACACCGCCACCGACGGCTCCAAGCTCGTCAAGGATTCGGCGACCCAGTTCACCCTCACCGAGGTCGACGGCACCAAGACGGTATGGGTGTCGAAGACCGTCGGCTCGGCGACGATCTGGGTGGTCGACCGGGTCGTCCAGCCCGGGTCCGCGACCACCTCGACGTACACCACGGACGGCGCCGGCCGGGTCACCCGCATCCTCGCGCCCGTCCCGGCCGGGGTGGACTGCTCGGGCACGCTCGGCGCCGGCTGCCGGGCACTGACCCTCGCCTACGCCACCTCGACCACGGCGACCGGCTCCGGCACCGACCCGGCCACCTGGGGCAATTACACCGGGCAGGTCTCCACCGTCTCGATGTCCCTCAACGGAGGCACCGCGACCGTCGTCGCCCAGTACAAGTACGACTCCACCGGGCACCTGCGGCTCGAGTACGACCCGCGGCTGGACAACACCGACGGCTCGCACCTCGGATCGGTCTACCAGTACAACGCTCAGGGCCGCCTCCAGAGCTACACCCCCGCGGGCCAGGACGCCTGGTCGTTCACCTACGACAGCTACGGTCGGCTGATCAGCGTGGCACGGCCCCGGCCCGCTGGCGCGGGTACCGCCACCCGTACCGTCGTCTACAACGTCGCCCTCAGCGGAACGGGCGCGCCGGTCGACATGTCCCCGAGCGCCGTCGCCGCCTGGGGGCAGCAGGACCTGCCGGCCTGGGCCACGGCGGTGTTCCCCGCGAGCAGGGTCCCGTCAAACCCGCCGGTCGCCGCCGACTGGCCCTACGCCGACCTGACCTACCTCAACGCCGACGGCCGGCAGGTGAACGCCGCCTCCTACGGCAACGGCGCCTGGCAGGTCACAACCAACGAACATGACGTCAAGGGCAACGTGATCCGTGAACTGACCGCGGAGAACCGTAACCAGGCCCTCACCCCGACCGCCGACACCGATCCGACCGCCGCGGCGCTCACCGACTCCGCGGCCCGCGCCCAACTGCTGGACACCGACACCGTCTACTCCGCCGACGGCGTGTCCGTCGTCGACACGTTCGGGCCGACGCATCGCATCGTTGACGACGCCGGCGCCCAGTACTCCGCCCGCGAGCACGTCCACACCGACTACGACGAGAACGCCCCGTCCGCACCCGACCCGTACCGGCTGCCCACCACCGTCACCACCACCATCCGCCAGGCCGGCGGGGCCGACGTCGACCCCCGCAAGATGATCAACGGCTATGAGGCGAAGACCGGCGCGGATGCCGCGACATCCGGCTGGACGCTACGC
>NZ_CDWRCL010000288.1:0-4265 GCF_977927575.1 Frankia sp. CcCS3 | reverse complement strand
CACCCCGACGTGATCCGAACAAGAGATCAAGAAGCTGGCTCATCGCACGCACGTGCGGAAGACAAGCCTAGACACGACCGCATCCATCGGCGTAGCCGGCACGCTGCGCTGTGAGGAAGGCCACGAGACTGCCGTGACCACCAGCCCTGTTGCATCCGTCCTGTTCGTCTGCGTGCACAACGCCGGCCGCTCCCAGATGGCCGCCGGATTCCTGCGACACCTCGCCGGTGACCGGATCGAGGTGCGTTCCGCCGGCTCCCTGCCCGCCGAGCAGGTCAACCCCGCCGCGGTCGCCGCCATGGCCGAGGTCGGCATCGACATCACCGGCCAGAAGCCCAAGGTGCTGACCACCGAGGCGGTGCAGGCCTCCGACTATGTGATCAGCATGGGCTGCGGCGACGCCTGCCCGGTCTTCCCCGGCAAGAACTATCTCACCTGGGACCTCGACGACCCCGCCGGCCAGGGCGTCGACGCTGTTCGCCCGATCCGCGACCAGATCGAGATCCTTATCAAGGACCTCATCGCGGAGATCGGCAGCCGGCCGGAGCGTCCGGGCATCCCAGCCTGACCGCTCTGCCCGCCGAGGTAGATGCCAACGTGCGTGATTACGCCCCCCGGAGATCCGCGCTCAGGGCCCGCCGGTGGCGGCGGGGGACGGGTCCGGCCGGGCGGCGGTCATCGAGCTGTTCGACCAGGCGTGACAGGGCCGGCAAGGCTTCGACGATAACGGCCTGGTCGGCGGCGGCGAGCCGGCCCAGTGCGTCGCCGAGCCTGCGTTCGTGGGCCTCGCGCCACCCCTGCAGATGGCGGGTACCGGTCTCGGTCAACGACACCCGGGCCGCGCGCCGGTCGGCCGGGTCGGTGACCCGCCGCAGAAGATCCGCGTCCGACATCTGTTGCACCAGGGTGCTCACCGTATTCGGAGCCAGGTGGAGCAGGCCGGCGAGCTCACCTACCCGCGCGCCGTCGCGTTCCTGCAGGCACTGCAACAACTCCACCTGGGCCATCGGCAGGGCCTCCCACGGGTAGTCGCTACGGATACTCGTCCGCAGCACCCGTCGAAGTCGAGTGACGACCTCGGTCAACGCCCGCGCGTCCCGTTCCAGCCGTAGCTGCACCGCCACCCCGACAGGATAGCTAGGAAAGGGCCGGGTTTCACCGGTCGGATCAGCAGGTTCTCCGCACCGACGATCGCCTGGCGGGATCATCACCCGCTCGCGTTTGTCTTCCTTAACAACACCAGCGCCGCGAGCCGATGCTGATCAAAGTGGTCCGCTCGACCACCCAGCCGACCTGGTCCGCGGTCACGCGGAAGCGCCGCTACCCCGATCCGGCGCGCCATGCCGGGCGATCGCGACCGTCACCCGCCGGCCGGCGCGTTTGGGCACAAGCAGGACCGGCTGTGGCATGGCCGTTCCCAGGGACAGGGGGACAGCGAGGGGGATCAGGCAGGCGGCCTCGGCGACGCTCGGGGTGCCGAGCGCGGCGTGGGCGGCGGCACCGGGATGGGGCACGTCGACGCCTGCGAGCAGGGCGGCGGGATGGCCCACCAGCGGCCAGCCGTGGTGGCGTGCGGCGGCGACGACGCCCGGTTCGTCCCGGCGGGCCTCGACCGTCGCCATCCGGCGCACCGCGCTCATCGGCGCCGCGAGGTCGTGCAGCGCCGCCTCGACCAGCCCCAGGATCTCCGCCGCCGTCACCCCGGGCCGTGCACCGACACCGACGACCAGTCCCCCGTCCCCCGGTTCTGCTCCGGTCACGCCGCGCGGGCGGCGGCGAGCAGGCGGGTGGCGGCGCCGGGTCGTCCGGCCCAGTGCAGATGCAGGTAGGAGGCGTGCACCCGGCGGTGCACGAACCCCTCGGACATCCACGGCGACGCCGCCTGCTCCCCGCCACGCCGGCCACCACCCGCGACGCGTCCCGGCGCAGGCCGGGGAGCGGTTCCGGGAGCGGTTCCGGGTATCGGCAGCCACCACGCCGCCACCCCCGACGGCCCGGGGGGCCCGCCCGCGGCGCCGCCGCGGGCGGGGGACGGCGACCGTGGGTCGGACGGCGACCGGCCGGGTGGGGGCAGCAGGACCGTACGGTGGAACTCGTGGGCGTGCACGGTGGTCCCGGCCGCCGCCAAGGGGCTGTCCGCGGCGGCGATCGCGCTGCGGTAGCCGAGGGTGAGCCGCGGGCCCATCACCGCCTCCACGTCGAGAACCCCGCACATCGGCGCGCCGTCCAGGGTGCGGGCCAGGTAGAGCAGTCCGGCGCACTCGGCGGCGACCGGCCCGCCGCGGGCGGCGAACGCGGCGACCTCGGCGCGTAACCGGGCGTTGTCGGCGAGCGCGGCGACGTGCTCCTCGGGGAAACCACCGCCGATGATCAGGGCGTCGGTTCCCGGTGGCAGCGTCTCGTCGCGCAGCGGGTCGACGGGGACGACGTCGGCGCCCGCGGCGGTGAGCAGCTCGATGTGTTCGGGGTAGCCGAAGGTGAACGCGGCTCCCCCGGCGACCGCGACCCGCGGGGGCCGGTCGGGCACCGCGGGCACCGCCGGGTCTGCTGTCGTGACCGCTACCGGAGCGATCGCTGCCGGGTCCGCCGGTCCGGCCGCGGCGAGCACGGTGGCCGGATCCCAACGTGCGACGCGCAACGGCGGCGCGGTGCGTGCCACCCGCAGCAGGGCGTCGAGGTCGCAGGCGGATCCGACCAGCGTGCCGAGCCGGTCGACGGCGGCGACGGCGGCGGGCCTGCGTTCCGCCGCCGGTACCAGACCGAGATGCCGCGAGGGGGTGTGGACGGCCTGTTCCCGCGGCACCGCGCCGAGCACGGGCACGGCGATGTCGTCGAGTGCCTCGGTGAGCAGGTCGCGGTGACGGGGGGAACCGACCCGGTTGAGGATCACCCCGGCCAGGCGGATCCGCCGGTCGAATCCGCGGAACCCGGCGACGAGCGCGGCGATCGAGCGGGCGGCGCCGGAGACGTCGACGACGAGCACGACGGGGGCGTCGAGCAGCCGGGCGACGTGCGCGGTGGAGGCATGGTCGGCCTGCTCACCGGGACCGGGACGGGCCACCCCGTCGAACAGGCCCATCACCCCTTCGACGACGGCGAGGTCCGCGCCGCGGGCCCCGTGGGCGAACAGCGCGGCGATGCGCGCCGCTCCGCAGAGCACCGCGTCGAGGTTGCGGCCCGGCCGGCCGCAGGCCAGCGCGTGGTAGCCGGGATCGATGTAGTCCGGGCCGACCTTGTGCGGGGAGACGCGCAGGCCGCGGGCGGTGAACGCGGCCATCAGCCCGGTGGTCACCGTCGTCTTGCCGGCGCCGCTGGCCGGGGCGGCGAGAACCAGCCGGGGAATGTCGATCTCCGCCCGGAGCTCGCTCACCATTCAATGCCCCGCTGCCCTTTTTGCCCGGTGTCCATGGGATGGCGGACCTTGGTCATCTCGGTGACGAGGTCGGCGGCGTCGAGCAGCTCCCAGGGGGCGCGCCGCCCGGTGACGACGACATGCTGACGGCCGGGGCGGGAGCGCAGGACCTCGACGACCTCGTTGACGTCGAGCCATCCCCAGCGCAACGGGTAGGTCAGTTCGTCGAGCACGTACAGCCGGTAGGTCTGCGCGGCGAGGTCCCGGGTGATCTGCGCCCAGCCCTCCCGGGCGGCGGCACCTGGGTCACCGTCCGGGTCGACCCGTTCGCGCACCCAGCTCCAGCCCGCGCCCATCTTGTGCCAGGTGACCGGGCCGCCCTGGCCGGAGTCGGCGAGTACCTGCAGCGCGCGTTCCTCGCCGATGCGCCACTTCGCGGACTTGACGAACTGGAACACTCCGACCGGCCAGCCCTGTGACCAGGCGCGCAACGCCAGACCGAACGCGGCCGTCGACTTCCCCTTGCCGTCGCCGGTGTGAACCATCAGCAGCGGCCGGTCGCGGCGCTGGCGGGTGGTCAGCCCGTCGTCGGGGACGGTCTCGGGCTGTCCCTGCGGCGTCAACAGGCCACCTCCCCGGACGTCGTGCGGGACGCCGCGCGAGGAGTGAGATGGTGCAGGGCGTCCAGTGGGATCGTGATGCCGCCGAGGGCGCCCGCGAGCCGCTGGGCCAGGCCCAGGCGCAGGAAATCGTTCTCGCAGTCGACGACGACGCTGCTCAACTCACCCCGGCCGCCGCCACGCCCCCCACCGCCACGCCCCCCGGTACCCGCCCGCCCGCCCGTCGCCGGTCCGGCCGCGCCACCGGCGGCGCGCACCAGCGCGCGGGCCACCGGCAGCGGGTCGCCCCCGGC
>NZ_CDWRCL010000287.1:3768-4686 GCF_977927575.1 Frankia sp. CcCS3 | reverse complement strand
AACCGTCACCCACAGCAAGATCGCTAAAGCAGGTGAATGTTTACGACACTCTCCGGCCCGGCGGCCCCGGCCAGCATGATGTTCGCGATACGTGACTACCCAAGCACATGCGTGTGTCGCTGGTGCGCGCATCCAGGAGACTGTCTTGATCAGTACCGATCAGTACCGATCAGTACCGATCAGTACCGATCAGTACCGACCGGTACCGGTCGAGACCGCTGGTCGCGAGCGGCGACGGGTGTCCGACGACCGGTAGCCTACTGGGGAGGAATGGTCACCGACCGATTGGCGTCGGCATCGTTACGCAGTCTCCGGGATCGTGGCCGGGGACGGCCGCGGCCACCGGCGGCATCGGCCGGCCCGAATTGGCTAACGTCGGCAACCGTGGATCGACTACCGCTGCTTGTCGGGTCCGGCGACATCGCTCGGGCGCTGGGTCTGACCCGCCAGGCGGTCGACCATCGGCTCCGGGTCGATCCGGCCGCGCCGAGCCCGGCTGCGGTGGTAAATCGCACCGCCACCTGGGGCGGGACCCGGATCTGGTGGCGAGCGGAGATTGATCGTTGGCTCCGGCTCGAACCCGAGCACTGGGAGGTGCGCTGAGGGAGGTCGCCGGGAAAACGCGCCGACGGAAATCTGACGGAAAGCAGAAAGTTCCGCCCGGGGCATCCGGTGACCGGCGGTAGACGTCCGCGGGACGCGGGACGTACTCGATGGACCGGCCTGTTCCCGCCACGTCCATGTTGGACGATCGTTGTTGAACGATCATTGAGGAAACCGGGCGGACGGCTATCGCCATGCCGTCGGTCGGCTGATAGCGTCTGATGCCACCGTCCGCTGGGTGACGGTAGGTTCGGGGGCGCATGGTGCTGGATTTTGAGGGTACCCGATGAAGAACTACTTCTTCATCTCCTATGG
>NZ_CDWRCL010000287.1:0-3383 GCF_977927575.1 Frankia sp. CcCS3 | reverse complement strand
TGCGGCAGATGAGGATCGGCGCTGGGTGCAGCGCTTTCACGCTGATCTCGAGTACGAGCTGCGGGTTCAGGTTGGCTCCGCGGTGGGCGGAATCCTGGACACCCGCCCGCGTCCCGGCATGGACGCCGACCTGGCCCTGGCCGCCGGCGCCGGTGGAACCCGCGTGATGGTGGCGCTCTGTTCCGATCCCTTTTTCAGGGACGCCTGGTGCGGGCGCGAGTGGGAGGTCTTCCACTCGCGCATCGAAAATTTCAGCAAGGCCGGTGCGACCAGGCTGGAGGATGGTTTCATCCGGGTGCTGTGGCGTCCGGTGCAGGATCCCGTCCCGGCGATCGCGACGAAGGATCTCGCGGACGCGAGCGCGGGGCTCCCCGACACCTACCGCCAGCGCGGCCTGCTCTGGATGATGCGCAAGATGCTGCTCGGGGCGGGCGGATACTACTGGTTCGTCCGTATGTTCGCGGCGCGGATCGTCGCGGCCCAGCAAATCACCCTGGACCCGGTGCTCGACCTCGCGGTGCGCCGCGCCGCCGCGGCCTTCGGCTCCCACCCCGGCTCGTCCGGGGACCCGCCGGAAGCGATGCCCCCCTTCCTTCCGCTGGCCGGGTCCGTGAACGTGAACGGGAACGTGAACGGGAACGGGAGAGCCGGTTTCCGGACCCACGGCGACGGCGACGAGGCGCGGCGCGCGGCTTCGATCGGGACGGCATCCCCCGTGCCCACGCCGACGACCACCTCCTGCCGAACCACGCCGCCGGCGGCGTCTCACGTACCGCCGCCGCAGACTCCGACGGCGGAGGTCTCCCGCTTGGTCGCCATCAGCTACGTCGGCGCCGACCAGGAGTGGGCGGACTGGCTCGAATACCTGCTGCGCCGCGGCTCCCACCGGGTCGTGCAGGTCAGATGGGCGCAGAGTAGAGGTGAGCGGCTGGCCGAGACGGTTGACCGCATCGCCGCGCGCCGGCCGGATGTCACCGTGGCCCTGCTGTCGCGGCGCTACCGGCCGCCCCGCCCGGAGAACCCTGGCGAGACCGAGATCGAGGCGTGGGAGCGGCTGGGGCTGGCGGGACCGCTCGAGAATCAGGTCATCCGGGCGGTCATCGACCGCGAACCGTTACCCGAGCCGCTGCGGACGCTGCCGAAGCTGGACCTGAGCCGGTTCGAGCCGACCGCGGTCGACGGACTGCTGGCGGGGATACAGGCGGGAGCCCGGCGATGAACGCCTATGCCCGGCCCGGTCGCCGGCCCGGCGATGCGCCCCCGGTGTGGCGCAGCCGCCGGGAGAACGAGCTGTTCGCCGGTCGCGACGACGAGCTGGAACGCATCTGGGACGGTCTGGCCCGGCATCGGCGGGTGGTGCTGGTGCCGGAGGGCGACCAGTCCGACATCGGGGAGACCGAGCTCGCTGGCGAGTACCAGCATCGGTTCAAGCTGCGCTACGACGTCTCGTGGTGGGTGGACTGCTCGACGACCACCGCCGTCCCCGGGCAGATCGGCGAGCTCTACGAGCGGGTCCGCACCGGACTTACCGGCCCCGCCCCGGGCGCGGCCGGCGCCGGGCCGGAGCCCAGCGCGGGGTGGTTGGTCATCTTCGCGGGTGTGGGCAGTCCGGATGAGGTGGCGGAGTTCCTGCCCGACGGCGAGGCGCATGTGATCATCATCGCCGACCGCACCGTGGACGCCTGGCGGGACCGGACGATGCCCATCGGGCCGTTGCGTCGTCGCGAGTCGGTCATGCTGCTCACCAGCGCGGCGCCGATGGTCGACCCGGCCACCGCAGCCCAGCTGGGGGAGCTGGTCGGACACCGGCCCGCCCTGCTCGCGGAGATCGCCGGGTACCTGATCCGCGAGGCGGTCGTGACGCCGGAACTGTGTCGGCGCCTGCTGGAGATGGCGGCGTTGCGGCCGACGCCGGCCGTCCGGGACGCCACCGGCGGTGACCAGTCGTCCCGGGCCCGGGCGATGCGTGATTCCGGACCCCCGCCGTGTCCGTGGGCTCCGCCGGGGCCGCCACCGTCATGGTCGCAGACGAGGTACGTGACCCGGTGGGGTGCGACGCGGCGCAGGCACCATCGATTCCTGTGATCAACAAGCACGGCTGGCCCCCCGGGAGGTCGACGAGCTCGTCGCGGCCCTGATGCGGGTGGAGTACATCGCCGACCTGGCCGGTTTCGACCACTGGTTCGACGAGCTGGCGCGGATCCTCGGTCGCACGGTCGCGCTGACCTCCCCGGTCGTCGCGGTCCGCCTGACCACGCTGGTCAGCGAGGCGGTCGGCCAGCCCGATCCCGGCATGCTCGACGCCCTGGTGCAGGCCCTCGACCTGGTCGCGCCGCGCGACGACCGGTCTGTCGTGGACTTCCGGCGCTTGGTGGCCGAGCTGCGATCCCACTGGAGCGGCGCGGGCTCGGCGCTGCTCGGCGTGTCATCACCGGTGCCCGCGCACCAGTTCGCCTCCTGGCCACCGCTCGAGCTGCCTGGACCGCCCTCCTCGCCCCCGCCCAGCCACGGGCCGTCGGGCGCCCCGACCTACTACTTCTTCACCAGCCACGCGCACCGCGACGACCGGGATCGCGTGGCCATCTTCCATCGGGAGCTCGAGCTGGAGCTGCGCCGCAAGGTCAGGCGCCGGATCCGGCCGACGGGATTCTTCGACGCCGACCGGCTGGGCGGCGGGGAGCACTGGCCGACCTCGCTGCGCGACGCGGTGCGCACGGCTCCGGTGCTGGTCGCGCTGTGGTGCGACGACTACTTCGAGAGCGACTGGTGCGGCCGGGAGTTCGGCGTCTTTCAGGAACGTATCCGCCGGGCGACCAAGCCGGGCGGGAACCCGCCGTCCGGGATCATTCCCGTGCCCTGGCTGCGGCGGGACGCCGAGGTACCCGAGGCGGCCCATGAACTCCACATCGCGCATATGGAGCTTGGTCGTCAATATGACAACCTTCCAGTCCTGGATTTGATGCGCCATCCCGCCGCCTTCGCGGAGTATGTAAGTCTGCTGGCCTACCGGGTCATGGATGTCGCTCGCGACCAGCTGCCGCCGTTGGACGCCGAGGCGACGGAGCTCGTCCGTTCCCCGTTCCACCATCAGTCGTGAGCTGCACGGAGCCGTGATGAGCTGCACGAACACCCCACGGCCGGCACCCGGCGGCAGCGCGCCGCGACCGTCTCGCCGCACCCGGGCCCCAGCGGTGAAGAATGTGGTCCGACCTGTGCGAGCTGCCGTGGACGTGGGAGGACCGGGTGCAATGGCGGGTCTTCGAAGTTAACCGGGGTGGGCGTGAGACCCCAGCCAGTTTGGTAACTGTGCGTAATGTTGGTTCGGCGTGGCCTGCTGTGACCTGATGTGGCATGCCTCGTGTCGTGACATGAATCGCCCACAA
>NZ_CDWRCL010000286.1:0-4319 GCF_977927575.1 Frankia sp. CcCS3 | reverse complement strand
ACCTCTGCATTGACGAGCACCGCCTGGAAGGCCCCGCGACCGCGGGCCAGCCGGGCTGACCGGTAGGTGGACGGGTCGACCATCCGCGCCAGGTCGAGGATCCGGTGCGCCGACATCTCGGCTGGGACCAGGTCGAGGACCTCGCAGCCGTGCCGACGCGCGTAGGTGTCGGCTGCGCGGCGATGCTCGGGGCCGAGACGCACTCCGGAGGCGAGGAGGAGGATGTACGACGGATGCTGCGCGTGAGGGTCGTCCGAGCCGGGCTCGCCTCCCGGATGCCCATGGTCCACCGATTCGATGACGTCGATGGCACCTACCCGGCCGCGCAGCCGGATGCCGTTAAGGCCGATCCCCACACACGCGGCTACCGGGAGCCAGCCACGACGCCTCACCATCGGCCTCCTCTGAATATTTGATCCGCATCCGGTCCGCAGTCGGGAAGCCCCCGCAAAATACCTCTTGCATCCGAATTGCAGCCGAAGCTTCACCGACCGCTCCACGCCGCGCGGCTGAACCGGGTGGCCAGGCTGAACCGGGCCGGAACACGCCGCCGGGTTCGGCCGCACCCGCCGCGGCACGGGAGAACGTCACCGTAGGCACGCCGGAGCCCTGCGTCAGGGGCGCGGGACTGGTCTGATTTTGATCGTCGGCTCTGGCGGTGGCCCGGCGGTGGGCGCGTCCTGGGCGAGGTGGTTCCAGAACTACTCGACCACGGGTTGCCGCAGGCGAGGGCCGAGTTCGCGGATCAGGGCCGAGCTCGCGGATCAGGATGCCCAGCGCCTGGGTGTGCTCTGGATCGGGCTTGGTGGAAATGCCGGCGGCACGTAGGCCGCGGACCTGGCTGAGAGTGAGGTCGGCGAGCAGGATGATCATCTTGGTGTTGTCGTGTTCCGGGTCGATCAGCGCGCGGCGCAGGTAGCGCAGCTGGGCGGGGTGCTCGGCGTACATGCGGGCGACGGCGGGGTCGTGGGCTCTGCCGATCTCGGCCGCGTTGCCCTGCGCGGGGACGCCGAGCACCGCTGACCATTTGCAAAGCCTGCCGTACCGTCGGACAGCATGGGCATCGGAGAAGCCGTCATCGTCAACACCGCGGCGACCGCGGCCTTTGACGGGCAGATCGGGTAGGTCGGCTAGGTCGGCCAGGTCGTCCCCGACACCGAAACCCTTGCCATCGCGACGAAGATCGCCGAACGGATCGCCGGCAACTTCACCGGCCACTGAGGACAGACTATGACCTACCGATCATCGTGGATGACCGAGGAGCTCGACCAGCTCCAAAACCTCACCCGCACCTTCCTGGCCAAGGAATCCGAACCCAACCACGAGCGGTGGACCGAACAGCACGCGGTCGACCGCGAGTTCTGGAACAAGGCCGGCGAGATCGGCCTGCTGTGCATCAGCTGCCCCATCGAGTACGGCGGCGGTGGCGGCACGTTCGCGCACGAGGCCGTGGTGTTGCGCGAGCAGGGCTACATCGCCGACGACTGCTGGGCCTACCTGGTGCACAGCCCGATCGTCGCGCGCTATATCAACGCCTACGGCGGCCACGAGCAGAAGCAGCGATGGCTGCCCAGACTGGCGTCCGGTGTGTTCGTCGGCGCGATCGCGATGACCGAACCGGGCACCGGTAGCGACCTGCAGGCCGTGCGCACCACCGCCCGGCGCGAGGGTGACCATTACGTGATCAACGGTGCGAAGACGTTCATCACCAACGGTACCCACTGTGACCTGCTCATCATCGTGGCCCGCACCGGCAACGCGCCCGGCGGCAGAGGGCTGTCGCTGATCGTGGCGGAAACCCAGGGGCTGCAAGGGTTCGAACGCGGCCGGGTGCTGCAGAAGATCGGCGCGATGGGCACCGACACCCGCGAGCTGGCTTTCACCGACATGCGGATGCCGGCGGCCAACCTGCTCGGTCCGGCCGAGGGCCAAGGCTTCATGCAGCTGGTACAGCAACTGCCGCAGGAACGGCTGTCCATCGCGGTGAATGCCGCGGCTGCCGCCGAACACGCCGTCGACCTGGCCATCGCCTACGCCAAGGAGCGCACGGCGTTCGGCAAACCCCTGCTGGAATTCCAGAACACCCGGTTCGTGCTCGCCGAGTGCCGTACCGAAGCGCTGGCGCTGCGCACCTTCATCGACCACTGCATCACCGAGCATGTGGCTGGCCGGCTCGACGGCGCAACCGCGTCCATGGCCAAATACCTGGCCACCGACAAGCAGTGCGAGATCGTCGACCGCTGCCTACAGATCTTCGGCGGCTACGGCTACATGACCGAGTACCCCATCGCCCGCATGTACGCCGCAGCCCGCGTCCAGAGGATCTACGGCGGCACCAACGAAATCATGAAGGAGCTCATCGCCCGCTCCCTCTGACCGGCAAGAGACCAACCACGCCCGGAGCAGGATCCACCTAGCATGCGGGGGGTTCGGGGGGGGGGGGGGGCTCGGCCCTCCCGGTAGGCCTGGCGGAACGACGAGGTCCGCCCCCGCGCGGACACAACCCACCCAGAGTGGAGCGGGTGACCGGGATCGAACCGGCATGGCCAGCTTGGAAGGCTGGGGCTCTGCCATTGAGCTACACCCGCGAGGTGATCGATGCGAGCTTACCCCGTAGAATGAGCAGGCAACGCCTCGGGGCGTAGCGTAGTGGCTAGCGCGCCTGCTTTGGGTGCAGGAGATCGGGAGTTCGAGTCTCCCCGCCCCGACCGATAGCCTCGGCGTGTCACCCCCCTGTCCAACGTCGTACCAGGAGACCGCCGCGCCGTGAAGGCCACCAAGGAGACCCTCAGCCCGACCCGGGTCAAGCTCACTGTCGAGGTGCCCTTCGACGAGCTCAAGCCCTCGCTCGAGGCCACATATCGCAAGCTTGCCCGCCAGGTCCGGGTCTCGGGCTTCCGGCCGGGCAAGGTCCCGCCGCGCATCCTGGACCAGCGGCTGGGCCGGGATGTCGTCCTGGACGAAGCCGTCCAGGAGGCGCTGCCGCAGCTCTACTCCGAGGCCGTGCAGGCCGAGGAGGTCGACGTGCTGTCCCGGCCCGAGGTGGACATCACCGAGTTCGCCGACGGCGGCCAGCTCGTCTTCACCGCCGAGGTGGACGTCCGGCCCGAGGTGACCCTGCCGGAGTTCTCGGAGCTTGAGGTCATCGTTGACGCCGTCGAGGTCACCGACGAGCAGGTCGAGGAGCAGGTCGGCGCGCTGCGTGATCGTTTCGCGGTGCTTACGCCGGTGGAGCGGGCCGTGCAGGCGGGTGACTACGTCTCGCTCGACCTGTCCGCCGAGGCAGACGGCACGCCGATCGAGGATGCCGAGGCGACCGGGCTGTCCTACGAGGTCGGCAGTGGCAACCTGGTCGAGGGTCTCGACGACGCGATCATCGGCGCCACGGACGGCGAGACTCGTACCTTCACCACGGAGCTGCTCTCCGGCGAGCAGGCCGGTCAGCCCGCCCAGGTGACGGCGACGGTCCGCGGGGTCAAGGAGAAGGAGCTCCCGGCCCTGGACGACGACTTCGCGACCACCGTCAGCGAGTTCGACACCCTCGACGAGCTGCGCGCGGACATCCGGGCGCGCCTGGAGCAGTCGCGCCGCACCGAACAGGTCGGCCAAGCCCGGGAGAAGTTGCTGGAAAGCCTCCTGGAGCGGGTGGAGGTGCCGGTGCCCGGCTCGCTGCTCGTCGGCGAGATCGAGGCCCGTGAGCACCGCCTCTCCCGCGAGCTGGAGTACATCGGCACGGACCGCACGTCCTACCTGGAGACCCTCGGCCAGACCGAGGAGGAGTTCGACGCGGAGGTCCGCGAGTCCGCCGGCAAGGCCATCCGCTCCCAGTTCATCCTGGACGCGGTGATCGATGCCGAGTCGATTGGGATCGACCAGGGCGAGCTGATGGAGCAGATCATCCTGCGTGCCCATCGCTCCGGGGTGCAGCCGGACGTCTACGCTCAGCAGCTTGCGCAGGGCGAGGGTCTGACGGCCCTGATGGCCGATGTCCTGCGGACCAAGGCGCTCTTCCTGTTGCTGGAGAACGCCAAAGTCGTCGACAGTGCGGGGACCTCCGTCGAGCTCGCTCTGCCGGCCCGTCCGCAGCCGGGCGCCGACGCGGACGCGGATCATGACCACGACGTCACCGTCGCGGCGGAGGCAGTCGCCCCCGGGGACGCCACGGTTGAGCCGGTTGAGCCAGTTGAGCCAGTTGAGGCGAAGACCGACGGCAACGGCTGATCGGCGCCTCGCCGCTGGCGCGGTCGCGTTCCTCCCGAAGCAACCATCGGGTCATAACAGGCGCATCGTGGGGGTTGGTCACCGGATCTGTCGCTGAT
>NZ_CDWRCL010000285.1:0-4347 GCF_977927575.1 Frankia sp. CcCS3 | reverse complement strand
ATCAGCGACAGATCCTATACCGGGACACAATCACCCCTGGTCATGGCGATGGGCACGCTCCGCACCCGTCGTGAAGCCGACAGGGCGGGGCACGCTCCCCGGTCCGCCGAACACGGCAGACGGGGATTGTGAGCCGGCACCGTCACGTCCCCCGCGGGCTATCGTGGACCCACAGGCGGCCCGGCGGGCCGCACCTGATACCAACCTGTGACTGAGGTTTCCCTTGTCCCTATCCCGGCCTTCCCCCGACGCGGTCCAGTCGGCTCTGGCGACGGTGCACGATCCCGAGATCGGTCGTCCCATCACCGAGCTGGACATGGTCTCGTCGGTTCGCGTGCTCGACGACGGCTCGGTCGACGTCGGGGTCCTGCTCACCGTGTCCGGCTGCCCCATGCGCGACGAGATCATCAATCGGGTGAGTCGAGCCGTCAGCGCGGTCAAAGGCGTCCGCGAGGTCCGCGTCGATCTGCAGGTCATGTCGGACGAGCAACGCGGTGCCCTGCACGCGAAACTGCGGGGGGGCAACGCCCCCAAGGCGATTCCCTTCGCCCAACCGGGCTCGACCACCAGGGTCTACGGCGTCGCCAGCGGCAAGGGCGGCGTCGGCAAGTCCTCGATCACCGTGAACCTGGCCGCCGCGATGGCCCGTTCGGGCCTGTCGGTCGGTGTGCTCGATGCCGACATCTACGGGCACTCCGTGCCCCGCATGCTGGGCATCGACCGCCCGCCCACCCAGGTCGAAAAGATGATTATGCCGCCCCAGGCGCACGGGGTGCGAGTCATCTCCACCGGGATGTTTACGCGTGGCAACCAGCCGGTGACCTGGCGCGGACCGATGCTGCACCGTGCCCTGGAGCAGTTCCTGTCGGACGTCTTCTGGGGTGACCTGGACGTCCTTCTCCTGGACCTGCCGCCCGGCACCGGTGACATCGCCATCTCTCTGGCCCAGCTGGTGCCGTCCTCCGAACTGCTGCTGGTCACGACCCCGCAGCTGGCGGCCACCGAGGTCGCCGAGCGGGCCGGGACCATCGCCGTGCAGACCCGGCAGAACGTGGTCGGGGTCGTCGAGAACATGGCGTGGCTGCCCTGCCCGCACTGCGGCGAGCGGGTCGACGTGTTCGGCTCCGGCGGCGGGGCGGCGGTGGCCGAGCGGCTGACCAGGGTGCTCGGTCATGACGTACCGCTGCTGGCCCAGATCCCGGTAGACGTCCGGCTCCGGGAAGGCGCCGACAACGGCGTGCCACTGGTCATCGGCGAGCCGGACAGCGAGGCGGGCAAGGCCCTGGACGCGGTGGCAGGCCGGCTCACCTACCGCTCCCGTGGGCTCGCCGGACGCAGCCTCAACCTCACGCCGGTGGGGCGCTGAACACCTACGATCGGCCGTCCGTCCGGGTTCGCGCAGCCTGATCGACGCGAGCCCGGCCCCGGCTGATCCCGCCCCGGGGCGGGTCCTCGAGCCGACGGCGGCGCCGAACCTCAGGTGGCGTCGGGTCGGCTCAGGTGGCGTCCGAGTCGAAGGGCACCTCTGTCGCCGGGCCGCCCGCTCCGTGCCGGCTGCACCGGCACGGAGCGGGCGGCGGAGGCCTTGCTCGGCGAGACCTTCGACAGCATGGGAGACACCGGACCGGGCGGCGCCGCCGGGACCGCGGCCTCGGCGCCGGGACGAGCCGGGTCCTTGGCCGCGGGATCTCTCGGCAGCGAGGACTTGGTCAGTGACGGCACCGCGGGCGGATCGTCACCGAGGAGCAGCGAGTCGAGCGAGGTCCGCTTGGTGAGGTATGGCGGCAGAACCGGATCGTCCTCGAACAGGTGCTTGCGGACGAAGGCCTTGGGATGCAGGTCCCGGATATCCAGATCGGCGAATTCCGGGCCCAGCTCGGACCTGAGATCGTTACGCATGCCGTTGGCCATCTGGCGCAGCTGACGCAACACGCGTCCCGCGTCCCTGGTGGCCTTGGGCAACCTGTCCGGGCCGAAGACGAACAGCCCGATCAGGAGCAAGACGACGACTTCACCCCACCCGACACCGTTGAACACGCGCTGAGCGTACCTCTCCCGGTGTTACGGGCAAGGAGCTCGCGGGCAACGAAAAGATGCCTGCAGCTCAGCGCTGTTGTTCCTGCAGTGTCAGCTGGATGGTCGCGGTGGCCCCGGCGCGTTCGTAGGCGACCGGCACCCGGTCACCTACCCGGTGGAGCCGGGCGGCGACAATGAGGTCATTCATCCCGCTGATGACCCTGGTGCCCACCCGCGTGATGATGTCGCCGACGCGCAGCCCGGCGCGCTCGGCGGGGCCATCGGGCGCCAGGTTGACGATGCGGGCACCCGGCGTGGTCCCCGTGGCCTTCGCCTGGCCGGCGGTGACGGTCGCGGCCGACACGCCGAGGTACGGGTGGGTCGCCCGGCCGGTCGAGATGATCTCCTGAGCGACCGAGCGGGCGAAGTCGATCGGGATGGCGAACCCCACGCCGATGCTGCCGCTCTGGCTCTGGGACTCATGGCCGGGCACCGCGGCGATCGCGGTATTGATCCCCACTATCTGGCCGAGGCCGTCGAGCAGCGGACCACCGGAGTTGCCCGGATTGATCGCCGCGTCGATCTGGATCGCCCCGATGAGCACCGTGGGGTCGGTGCCGCTCTCGGCCGGGACCATGGGATTGCGGTCGAGCGCGCTGACAACGCCGGTCGTTACGGTGCCGGCGAGGCCGAACGGCGCCCCGGTGGCAACCACCGGCGCTCCCACAACCAGCGAGCCGGACTGGCCGAGCGCCGCCGCCGGCAGGGGTTGCGGGGCCGGGATGCGCAGGACGGCGAGGTCAGTCTTGGGATCCCGCCCGACCAGGTCGGCCTGGACCTGGCCGAACTCCTGGTAGCGGCGCACGGAGATCGGAGTTCTGGCGGCGACCGCGGGCGCCACGACGTGGTTGTTCGTCAGGATGTACCCCTCCGGGCTGACGATCGACGCGACCGACCTGCGGTCGGAGCTGGGCGCGGCGGTACCGACCTGCAGGGCCGCCGACGCCTGCCGGTCGCTGCCGCACTCGGTCATCGAGACGAGCAGCGCACCGATCCCCCCGCCCAGCAGACCCGCGACCAGGATACTCGCGAGGAGGACCCGGTGACCGAGAACGACCGGGCGACCGGGCGCGACCAGGCGCCCCCGCGGCGCGGGACGGCCGGTCAGGACGCCGGCGAACGGCGCGGCGACCGCCGTGCCGTTCGAGCCGCCGCCGGAGTCCGCGGGCAGCGGATACGGCGTCGAGGTCGGCGACCACGCCCGCGGGGAGCCCGTCGCAGCGGGTGGTGGGGCCGGCGGCTGCGTGCCGAAGCCACGCACCGCGGTCACTGTCGGCAAGTCTCTCGACGACTCCCGCGGGTTCCCGTCAGCCGGAGCGCGCCCGCGGTCGGTCGCGGCGGCGGCCCCCTCGACCCGCCCGGAATGCCGGGGGTGGCGATGCCCTCCGGGGGCGGAGCCGGGCCTGTCCTCACTGGGTGGGAGGGTCGGCGGACGCCGGGCGGGCTGACGCACCGGAATCCGCGCCGCCCCGGGTTCCGGCGTCGCACCCTCGCGGGCCGTGGGCCGCGGCTGCGGCCCCGCAGCCGATGGCCCCGCACTCGATGGAGTTCCCGGGGCCGGCTCAGGAGCGCGTGCCGCCGGACTACCCGTGCCCGGCGTCCTGGCGGCCGTGGGTCGCCGGTCGGGCCGGGTCTCCTCCGCCGCCGGTCCGGTCATCGCGGTGGTGGAGGCCGTACGAGGCGATTCCGGACGGCGTGTCCCGGCCGCCGGTTCCGACCCGGACGGCTGCACAGGTCCCGACGGCTGCACGGGGACGACCACCCCGGGCTGTACCCGCGGCCCGGCACCGCCGGCTGTGCTGGGCCGGGGCGCGGCGGGAAGGCGAAGCCGACTAACAGGTATCGTCCCGCCGGTCGAGGGGACGGTCGTCGCGTCGCGGCCGCTGGCCTGATCGGTCTGCGGCTCGCCGTCGGTGGCAGGAGGCGCCGCGTCGGCGCGGTCCGCGACTCGCCGGGCGCCGGGGCGGGAAGGATCGGCGCGGTGGCTCGGGCCGGCGGGAACCGACCGCATCGTGGATGACCGCTCGAGACGTCGGGGCCGTACGGGGGGGTCGACCGGTTCCACGCTCGCGACAGGCACCTCGTTGTCGCTGACGTCCACGCGTCCTCCCCGATTCGCTCGTCGCACGGCACGGCGGAACGCCGACGACCGGTTCCGTCCTGGAAAGCACGCGCGACGCGTCCGAGCGGGTAAAACGGTATAGGGGGTCTTCGAAGTTAACCGGGGCGGGCGTGAGACTCCAGTCAGTGTGGTAACTGTGCGTAATGTTG
>NZ_CDWRCL010000284.1:0-4364 GCF_977927575.1 Frankia sp. CcCS3 | reverse complement strand
TATTTGTTACTTCATTACGTCCCCTTTGATGCGCACGGCGGCGGTGCTGCCGTGCCTCGGCGCCCGCTGTACCAGAAATTTCCGGAGAGGTCCAGCGGAGACGACTTCGACGTCCACGTCCGACGGCAGGCCGAGCAGGTCGGCCTTGTGCCGCAGGTTATGGCTCAGGCGATCGGCGAACTGCGGGTGGTCTGAGAGAACCATCGCCGGAGGTCGCATAGACACCGCGGGTCTTCCGTGTGTCCCGGAAATGTGGAGGCGAGACACCGAGTGGACGCAGTGATTTCCCGGCGTATCCCCGGTCATGCAGTTCCTCGGCCAAGGCCGGGTCCTGGCTCCGAATCAGATCGTAGGTAACGGCCCGCGCCGGAGTGAAGACATCTTCCCACTTGATGGCCGGCTCGTCGGCTGCGACATCAACGCGGAATCTCATTCATTTCTCCGTCCCGTGCGCATGCTACCTATCTGATTCTGGCAGAGCCACAGCGCGCATGATGAGGCAGTCTGCCACAGGCAGAAATCCTCCTCGACGGCCGGGTCCGGGACCGGGCCGGAAAAGACATGACCGGTGGCTCGTGCCTGCGTCCGGACGGGGCGGCCCGCGGGGTGCGGCTCTCCCGGCGAGATAGCCTCTGATCTGGGACTCCGGTGAACCACCCGGCCCCAAGCGGGCGGCATCCGAAGGACAGACTACCGCATGCGGTCTCCTTGCGCTTCGACACTGCGAGATGCACCGCCCTACAGCCCCTGACGACTACCAGTTGGACGCGCCTGCCAGTGCCGGCCGCCTTCACCGGCTGTGTCCAGTGGCGGCACCGGATGCCGCGACCCCTTCGGGCCCGGCGACTAGACTTGGATCATGGCGTCGACCTGCGGATTTACCATCGGGTCGCTGATTATCCCTGGAGGGATCGCAATCTCCGATGGCTCCCGGTCGGGGGGTTTTCATGGATGTTCTTTTTGGGCGCGGTGACGTCCAGGGTGGTCATCGCCGCGGTGAGCTCGGGATCTCGGGCGCCGCCTCGGCGGGAAGGGGGTGCCGGTCAGCCGACGGGACTGACGGATTCGATGTTGGCCACGGCGAACTCGCGCTCGGCGTTGCGCAGGTGGCACCAGGAGTTCAGCCACCGGCCGAAGAGCTGGTTCGGCTGGATGCGGCGGACCGTCCGGGTGCCCTGCTTGTCCCGGTAGGCGATGACGACGTCGCTGCGGCGTTCCACCGCGTCCGCCAGCACGGCGAGTTCGGCGTCGTTCAGCCGCCCGTTTACCTCGCCGAGCCGCTGGGCGAGATTGGTCAGGAGGGTGACACCGTCGTCCTCGCCGGTGCGCAGGCGCTGGGCGAGTTCGTCGGCCGTCAGCCGCCGTCGGGTCGCCGACGGACCGGCGGGGGGCCCGCCGCGCGGTCGGGACGCCCGGGACGGCTGTGCCGAGGCCCCCCGCGGCGCCTTCCGTCCCGGCCCGCTCGTCACGATGACGGTGCCCGTCGCGTCCTCGGCGACGGGGTAGAAGCCCGTCCGGCGCAGCTCGGCGAGGACCGTGCCCAGTTCCACCGGGCTGGCCAGCACGGTGGGGGCGAGCCGGGCGAGGTGCAGCTTCGCCAGCGCCCGGGTGTGGAGGATCTCGGCGGTCGTGGGCTCGTCGGTGAGGACGGCGCTGCGCATCCCGCGGACCTGCACGTGTCCGTGCCGGCGGGCGACGTCGGCGATGAGGTATTCGAGCGGCTGCGGGAGACCGTGATCGGCTATGGTGCGTAGCTGTTCGAGCAGCTCGGTGGCGGACCATCCGGCGTCCATCGCGGCGCGGACGCTGGCGGAGGTGAACCGCCAGGTCCCGGCCGCGCCCCGGGACTCCGGCACCGCCGCGGCCCGCAGAAGCTGGGACATCGCCGCGCTGGGCTGGCCGGACACGACCGCGGTGAGATCTGACTGCAGGATCAGGCTGGACGGCGTCTCGGGCAGCAGCTCGGCGCAGCGGTCCGCCAGGTCCCGCACCGTCCTCGCGGCCTGCGCGGCGAACTCGTCCGCGGTCGAGACGATCATAAGCCCGACGGTGGCAGCCGCCGTGTCGGTGGTGCTCGGCGCGGCCTCGAGCAGAGCTTGGCCGAGCTCGGACAGGACGTCGAGGGCGAACACCCCGAGCAGCTCGGCCTCGCGGATCGCCGCCGCTACCTTGATCTTGCGGGTGGCGGCGTCGTAGCCGTGCAGGGGGAAGAACCAGTCGAGGTTCTCAGCCGTGAGCCGCACCGACCGCCCGCCGGCCGCCGCGCGGATCAGCACCCGGCGAATCTGGCCCGCCCCCGACTCGATGGGCAGGGGCGGCGGGACGTCCTTCTCGTCGGCACCCTCGCGGCTCGTCGGCGCGTGCTCCAGAGCGTGCCACGCCGCAGCCAGCGTCGCCCACTGATGGCTTGGCGACTCCCCCCGCCACTCCTGGAACCGCGAGCTCGGTGCGTAGCCGCCATCGGTGAAGGTCAGCAGGCCGGCGGCCGCGACCAGGTCGATCCACAGCGGCAGCTCGGCCAACGGTATCGACAGCCGCTTCGCCAGCCGGGCCCGTTCCCGCCCACCGACGCCTCCTCGCTTGAGCGCTACGACGGGGGCGGCGGCCTCGTCGAGCAGGGCGGTCACGGCGCGGATGGCGCCCTGTGCGGCCGCCTGGGAGCTCGACCGGACGACAGCCTCGTTCACCTCCGGCCGGGGAATGTCCGGCGGCCCGGTGAGTCCCTGGTCGTGCCTGGCCAGCCAGGCGGCGACCGCGACCTCACGGGGGAGCTCCGGCCGGTTGCCGACGCCCAGCACCAGCCCCGCGGTGATCAGCTGCCTGATGGGCTGCGCGGCTGCCCTCTGGTCGTGGACCTCCTCGAAGGGCGTGTAGGGGAACGTGTAGGGGAAGTAGCCGCCGGCCGTGGCCAGGCGCAGGTCATCGAGTTGCTGCCTCGCCGGGGCGGGCAGGGAAGCGATGATCGTCGCGATGCGGCGGGCATCGGACATGAGTTCGGTGAGCCGCGCGGTCAGCTCGGTCTTGCGCAGGTTTTCGGCCGGAGCCCCGAGCGCCGTGACCGCCTTACGTAGATCCTCGACCAGGACGTTGTGGGCGATCTTTGCGACCGGGCGGGCGGAACTGATCTCCTCGACCCAGTGGTTGTGCAGCGGTTCCGGGAGTTGGACCACCGTGTCGATCCAGGCGAGGCCGCGGGCGCACAGATCGCCCACCCCGGCGCGCACCGCGTCCGGTAACGCACCCAACAGCTCGGCCATCCGGGGTACCGTCGCGGACTGCCCCAGCAGCGCCGCCGCCTGGCCGACCCGGAGCGTGTCGCGGTTCAGCTCCCACAGCGCCGCCGCGAGCGAGTCCGGGCTTTCCAGCCGCTGCGCGAGCTGCCCGAAACCACGGGGGACCGGCTCGACCAGCACGTCCGGACGCGAGCGGAGCAGAGCGGCCAGCGCCGGCAAGTCCAGATCCGCAAGATGGTCGGCGAACGATCGTGGTGTCATCCCTTCCATTCTTATCTGCGCCGAGCGGGCACGACCGCCCGATCTGCCGGCAGCAGACACCCGAGACCACGGCCGCCCGTTCCCGATCCATCCGGATTGCGAGCAGACCGGTGGCGTCGGCGAACGGCATCGGCGCCCTCCGGGCGGTCGCCGGTACCGCGGGCCTCGCCGTCGTTGCCGGTGCGACCTCACCGGGTGCGGTCTCGTTGCCGGTGCGGCCTCACTGATAGCCGATGTGGAGGACGGTGGGGCTAGTAGGCGCATCGCTGTCGATGACGACCGTCGGCCCGTCCGGACCACCCCCGGGGCCACCGGCCCAGCCGAAGGTGAACATGTAGCTGCGCCCCGGCGCGATCCGGAGATGGGAGTTCTGATCCAGGAGGCGTTCACCGTCCACCGAAATTGACTGGACGTGCAGGATCCCCGGTCCTTTGTCGGTGATTGTCAGGTCGGTCTGCCGCCCGACGCCGCTCACCGCACCGGTCTCGTACGAAACGTTGATCATCGGGAGCGGATGATGCACCGGACGGCGGATCACGGCGCCGGCCGGCAACGCTGAGAACAGAACGAGCAGTATTGCGGTGACCATGATGGATACGGCGCGGCGGGACGGGTGCCGGGTACGGGCTGAAACGGATTGTGCGGCATCCCCCATAGCCCCGGAGCCGCCGGGGCGGACGGGCACCCGATCGAGGTGCGGGCGGCATACCGACCTGCCCGGTGAGGGGAGCATGGTTTCCTCCGCGCTGTATTTCCAGAAATCTGTCATCCCGGCTCGAGGATACTAGGGAGTCGAAATGAAATAACTTGCGCGTTTCGAACCCTCCACAGGCCTGTGACCTGCGATGATGCTCTCGATCACGTATTTGT
>NZ_CDWRCL010000283.1:1464-4796 GCF_977927575.1 Frankia sp. CcCS3 | reverse complement strand
TGCCGATGGGTGTGCCGGCGAGTTCGCCGTCGCCGCCGGCGGGTCCCCAGCGGGTGCTGCCGGTGTGTAGGTCGAGGCCGATCATCCCGCGGGGGAGCGGGCAGCTGCCGACGATCAGGGTGTCCCCGGCGATGAGGGGGGTCGCGTGCCCGACCAGGGTCTGGTAGGGGGCC
Source organism: Frankia sp. CcCS3 (assembly GCF_977927575.1). Classification (NCBI taxonomy): domain Bacteria; kingdom Bacillati; phylum Actinomycetota; class Actinomycetes; order Frankiales; family Frankiaceae; genus Frankia; species Frankia sp. CcCS3. The sequence continues at coordinate 4,623 of NZ_CDWRCL010000283.1, read as the reverse complement.
AGGTCGTGTCGTTCCCAGCGCAGTTCGCCGGTCGCCGCGTCCAGCGCGCGCAGGTGTGAGAGGTCACCGACCACGACCAGCCCGCCGGCCACCACCGGGTCGGTCCAGGCGAACAACCGCAGCGGGTCGGGGGAAGGTACCCGCCAGCGTTCCGTCCCGGTGGCACGGTCCAGGCTCACCACGTCGCCGACCACCTCGACGGCGATCACCGAATCGGCGAAGACCGCCGGGGTGCCTTTGACTGAGGAACCCAGCTCGGCCAGCCAGCGGTGGGAACCGTCCGCGAGGGTGAGCAGTTCGACGGCTCCGGCGGGGCGGTCCTCGTGCCTGACCCCGATGATTACTTCGTCGCCGTCGAGGCGGGCCGGGGCCCGGTGCCCGGCCCCGGTCAGCTGGTGGCGCCAGCGCACCACTGCCGTGGCGGCGTGCGGTGGGTGGCGGGGCGGGTCGGGTATCTCGAAGGTGGACCGTTCCAGGCCTGTGGGTGCCACCGCCCGGGTATGCAGGGTGATTTTCTGCCCGTCCCAAGTGACGACCCGGAACGACGGGGGGGTGTAGTCCAGCGACCCGAATAGCGCGGTCGGGGTGCTCACGTGCAGGGTGCCGTCGACCTCGACCACCCGGGAGACGTGCCGGTGCCCGGAGAACGTCGCGGCGGGGGGGCGTGGCAGCCCGTCCAGGACGGAACGCCACGGCTGGTCGTGGGACAGCAGGATCCACGGGGTTTGCGGCGGGATCGATGCCAGGTCGGCGCGTAGCCAGGCGTCCTGCGCCTCGTGGTCGAGCCCGAGTTCGTGGGTGAGCCAGTCCAGCGCGACCACGTGCAGCCCGGGCAGATCGAACGAGTACCAGCGCGGGCCCAGGTTACGTTCGTAGCCGGCGGGATCGGCGGAATGCATGAGGTAGCCGGTGCGGGTGATCCGCATGTCGAACAGCCCGGGGTTGTTCGCGATGTGGTCGTGGTTGCCGGGCAGCAGGTGTACCGGCAGCGGGCTGGTGCTCACCGTCCCGCGCAGCAACTCGAACTCCTCATCGCTGCCGAAATCGGTGAGGTCACCGGTCACGATCACCGATGACACCTCCCCGGCGCGTTCCGTGACCCTCGCGAGGAACTCCGACAACGCCTGCGCCGACCCCAGCTCCGCCGGCCGTGAGAACAGCGTGTGGTCCAGTGCCGGATCGCGGAGGTGGAGGTCGGAGACGTGCACGAACCGGTACGGGAAGGCAACCGGGACGGGGGTGAGGGTGAACGTCACCGACTCCTCGGCGGCCGGGGCGAACCAGCGGTCGGCGGCATAGCCGGCGGGGCGGGTAAGGAACACGAACGGCCCCGCCGCGGCCAGCGAGAACGTCCCGTCCGTCGCGCTGGTGGTGACCGTACGGCCGTCGCTGACGAGCACACCGGGACAGGCCCGCCCGTCGGCGGTGACGACACGTCCACGCATGAAGATAGCCTTTCTCGAGATCAGACGCGGAGATACGAGCTACGACACTCGGTGAGGACGTCGCCGACCTCAAGAAGAGCTCGTTATGGCCACAATGGATTACTCCAGGCGCAGCGGCCATCGGGGGCGACAACGGTAACGCGGCAGTACTTGCCACTAAAGGCACTGAGATCAAATGTGGCTGATGTAATCTGCTCATGAGGGGTCGGGAGCTGTTGTTGCATGTTCAGCCACTGGTCTCCGCCGCCGGCGAGCACGATTGCGCGTGCCGGGCTGGTATGGACGTCAAGCTGGTTGCCGCGAACCGACATCGCGGTGATTTCTGGACCCTGGGTCGCATAGTAGGACCCTGCCTTTAGCGATTGGAGGATCGCGTCCGGGCTGTTGCGCTCGGCTCGTACTTGTAGCCAGCCTCCACCGTGGCTGTCGGGGTGCTCAAAGTGGGCGTCGTCGCTGGCGTCGACGAAGAGTCGGTGGCCGGCTTCGAGTAGGCCGTCGTAAAAGTAGCTGCCGTCAGCACCGTGCGGCAACATGGTGGCCATGCTGTGGTTGTAGATCTCGACTGCGTCGACTGCATGAAGCCCAGAAATTGTGTCGGCGGCACCGAGCGGTAGGTTGTTGAGCCCGGGGTGTAGCAGCACCAGAAATGCTCCGGCATCTTTGGCACGCATGATGGCGTCGACGTGGGCGGCGGGGCTGTCGTCCGGCGGTGGGGCGAAGTCCAGTGGGAGCCCTGCGGCGGTAACCCAATAGCAGTGACGGTCGGTCCAGGCGGCGGAGCTTAGTTCCGCACCGACGATCGCGGTGAACTCCTCGGAGGAGAACGCCGTGGTGTCGGCTAGTCGCCAGTCGTAGGTGGCCTCATAGTGGTCGGAAAGCACGATCCAGTCGTGGCCGGCGGCCTGGTATGTAGCTATTACTTCTTCGACGCTCAGAAGTCCGTCCGAGTCGGTCGAGTGGCAGTGCAACTGCCCGCGGTATAGCTGTCCGGGCTGGGTCCAGGCGCGCAGTGCGGTATCGACGTCGTGAGAGGACTGCACTGTTGAATGGCCCGCTGCTAGCATGTCGCTGCTCCAAGGTTGGCGGCTTGGGTTGGGTCGTTGAAGCTAGTCTTCGGGTAGGTGATCGAACCGAGGGCGAGCAGCAAAAGATCTTGAGTTAGAGCGATCTTTGCTGCCTGGGGGCCCTGGGACCCAGGACTCAGGCACGCATGGACGACCGTGGCGGCCCCCGCACCAGTTCGGCAAGGGTGCCAGGTGGCGCGTCAGCAACGCTCGCCATGCCGGCCTCACTGGGCCTGATCGTCACGTCCACGAACCTAGCCGCACGGAACAATGTTCCAATGAACGATGGATGGACATTTCCTGTCAAGGATGTATCGAAACTTCGTTTCACGCCTGCTTCTCGCGCAGCGACGGGGGCCGGACCCGCGGGTCTGCGAGCGTGTCAGCTGGGTAGGGGCCCGGGGACCCGAACCCCTGGCTTCCTCTGGCTTCCTCCCTGCCGGCAGAACAGGTCGGCCAGGTCGATCGCAGTCGGCTCGCCCTCCTCATCGAGCATCCGGGCCCGCACGACCGCCGCGCTGATAGCGAACAGTTCGGCGCCGATGTCGACGAGACGCCCGAGGAACGCCTGCTTCTTCTCCAGTCCGCCCTGCCAGCGAGCCATCCCGTAGAAGGTCGACCAAGGCTTCGGAGTCGAAATGAAATAACTT
>NZ_CDWRCL010000283.1:0-1055 GCF_977927575.1 Frankia sp. CcCS3 | reverse complement strand
CGGCATGTTCGCGATCTGAATGACCTGTCCAGGAATCGGCGGTGTCTCCCGTCTGTCCGGTTTGCCATGGGAAGCCATGGAGCTCGAGAGCGGCGGTGGCTTTCTTGTGGGCGCGGCGGCCGGAGGAGATGTAGCGGTAGCCAGCGCGGCGGATCGCGTTGATCACGGCGCCTCGGAAGATCGCGAGGGCTGCCGGGACACGGCCGGTCCGGCTGCTGCTGGCGTCTTCACCGAAGGTCACGTCTCGGACATAATGCTGCTTGACCTCGATGTGCCAATGGCCGCGGGCAAGGTCGGCGAGCAGGGCGGGTTCGGCCTGTTCGGCGGTGACGCCGATGATCATGTAGATGGTCTCGCAGGTCGGGGCCTTGTCCTTCTCCTTGCGCCAGCGGTGGATCCTGATCGCCTGGGTGGCGTGCGGGAAGTCGAGGCCGGCGACGGTGGCGACCTCGAGGGTGCGGGTCTCGTCCCGGCCGTGGCCGTGGTCACGGGTGGTGTCGCCGGTCGGGACGTCGGCCCAGGGCAGGGCGGCCAGGACGTCTTTCAACATCGGCTGGCTACCCTTGATCACGGTAAAGTAGTGGGCGTTCTTCTCGGTGACCAGCCAGTCGAGGTTGGCCCGCACGGTGTGCATCGCGTCGAACGTCAGCATCTTCCCCGTCAGGTCGAGGCGTTCGAGCAGAGGGCGGAACGCGGTAGTCTCGTTGCTCTTGCTGTCGACGCTGGTGGTGTCGCGCAGCCACTCGGTGACCGCAGCCACCCGATCATGCCCCGCCGCCGTCAACGCGCACAGCCACACCGCCGCCAGGCACGACAGCGGGTAGATCCGACCCTGCCGCGAACGGTGATCCGGCACCGCGGCCAGCCGTTCCCAGATCCCCTCGCGCGACACGCCACCGGCTCCCACCACACCGGCCGCAGCGCGCGACAATGCGCCAACAGGCACGCCGCACTCCAGACCACGAAGACTTAGACACCTCCGTGATCTACAAGCGGTGTGCCTGTCCCTTTCTCCGCGACACGTGGCCCGCCGGTGTCCACCCCCGCAAAGGGGA
>NZ_CDWRCL010000282.1:0-4464 GCF_977927575.1 Frankia sp. CcCS3 | reverse complement strand
AGACCAGGGTCCGTGACGACAGCGACGCCAGGTAGACGCCGGTCTCCCGGCGGATCCGCTTGCGGGCGCAGAACGCCCGGCGTTCGAGGTCGGCCTGGTCGAACCCGTCTCCCGCGCCGCCCTCAACCGGACCGGCGGCGGGCAGACCGCCGGGCAATGCGAGGAACAGCTGCCGCATCCGCGGCTCAACCTCGTGGGCCGCGTGCCCGACGATGTGGCTGACGACCGGCACCTCACGCCAGCCGAGGACCCGCAGCCCCTCCTGGCGGACGATGCGGCTGATGGTGCGCACGGCGTCGTCCCGCTCCCCCGAGACCTGCGGCAGGAAGGCGATCCCGACGGCGTAACGCCCCGGGGCGGGCAGCGCGAAGTCGACGACGTCACGCAGGAACAGATCGGGGACCTGCACCAGGATGCCGGCTCCGTCGCCGGTGTCCGGGTCACTGCCCGAGGCACCCCGGTGGTCGAGGTTACGCAGCACGGTCAGGCCCTGCTCGACCAGCTCGTGACTGCGCCTGCCGTGTACATCGACGACGAAGCCGACGCCACAGGCGTCGTGTTCGAAGGTGGGGTCGTAAAGACCTTGCGCACTCGGCATCCGGCGAAGTCCTGTCCATCTTCAGGGGCTGAAGGGGGTGCGGACGACGCTGTCCGAGTGGTGTGACGACACGGCGGCGCTGGCCCGGCGCCCCGTGTCTCTACCGAGTGTGCCACGCGACCCGCTCATGCGCCGTGATCAAATATGTCCAGGAAATCACCGCCAGATGACATCATACCTCCCCACCCGGCCTCGGTCACTACGAGTAGGGGAAGGCCGACGGTCCGGCCGACGCCCGGGGCCCCGCCGGAGACGGCGTCTCATCAGGGCGTCTGCGGCTCCTCCGGCGGAACGGCCGACGTGTGCCCACCGCTCGCCGGCAATCTCGTTGCCAGGCCGCGGCTCTGCTGCTGCGAACCAGCCGGTACGGCAGTGGTGGCGGCAGTGGTGGCGGTCGGCCCGGAGTCGTCGGGCACCGCGGCGGCGGGTACCGACCCGGCGGAACCGGGATCGGCCGGATCGGGATCGGCCGGATCGGGACCGGCCGAGTCGAGAGCGGCCAGATCAGGATCGACCGGATCGGGACCGGCCGCTCGCTGGTCGGCGGCACCGGCACCGGCGGTCGTCACCGTGGACCGCGTCGCGGGCCGGGAACGGGCGATCCCGAGGGCCTCCTGCTCCTCCCTGGACAGATTCGGGTCCACGGGACGGCGGGTGACCGCCAGCGCCAGCAACGCCCCCAGACAGACAACGATCGAGGTCCAGACGTTGACCCGCAGCCCGAGGATCTGGTTCGCCGTGTCGATGCGCAGCATCTCGATCCACAACCGGCCGAACGTGTAGAGCGCGACGTAGAGGTAGAACAGCTTGCCGCGGCCGAGCCGGTGCCGTCGATCGACGACCAACAGGATCCCGGCCACCACCAGGTTCCACAGGAACTCGTAGAGGAAGGTCGGCTGGTAGGTGGACACGCCGGGGATGATCTGGTGCTTCTCGTCGATGCGCACCGCCCAGGGCAGGGTGCTCGCCTTGCCGTACAGCTCCTGGTTGAACCAGTTTCCCCAGCGTCCGATCGCCTGGGCGAGGATGATGCCCGGCGCCGCGGCGTCGCCGAACAGGGCGAGGCTGATGCCGTAGCGCCGGGTCGCCAGCCACGCGCCGAACGCCCCGCCCGCGATGGCGCCCCAGATACCCAGCCCGCCGTTCCAGATCTTGATGACGTCCAGCACGTTGCCGTCCCGGCCGAAGTAGGCGTCCGGGGTGCTGACCACGTGGTAGACACGGGCGCCGACGATGCCGAACGGGACGGCCCAGTAGGCGACCTCGCTGGCCACCATGGGATCCATGCCGCGGGCGCGCAGCCTTCTTCCCGTCACGAATACGGCGACGAAGATGCTAATGATGATCATCAGGGCGTAGGCGCGCAGCGGCACCGGCCCGAGATACACCACGCCACGCGATGGGCTGGGAATAGCGGCAAGAACCACGGTCGCCAGGCTATCCCGTGGACCCGTCCATCACGCGCGGGGTAGTCCGGCCACGTGTCGCACAGCCACGTGTCCCACTCGGTGCGCAGCGGGGTGATATAGGCGGCGATAGATGTGGGCGACAGCTGTGACGGCTGGGCCGGGACGGCCGGGAGTTCACGCCGGGACGGGAGCGCGCACTCCTCCGGCGAGTTCCGCGGCGAGCCGACGGATTCCGGCGAGGCCCGCTGAGGCGCCGGCTCCGGAACGTTCCGCCTCGAGCAGGACCTTCACCAGCGCGGAGCCGACGATCACACCGTCGGCGAAGCCCGCGACCTCGGCGGCCTGCGCCGCGGTGCTCACCCCGAGCCCCACCGCCACCGGGAGCTCGGTGGCGGCCCGCACCCGGGCGACCAGATCGGCCGCCCGCTCGCCGACCGCCGCCCGGGTCCCGGTGACACCCATCAGCGAGGCGGCGTAGACAAAGCCGCGCGCGACGCCGACGACCAGCCGGAGGCGGGTGTCCGAGGAGCTGGGAGCGACGAGGAACACCGGGGCCAGGCCGTGCGCGGCGCACGCGTCGAGCCAGGGCCCGGCCTCTTCGGGCGGCAGGTCCGGAGTGATCGCCCCGGCGCCCCCGGCAGCGGCGAGATCGGCCGCGAACGCGGCCGCGCCGTAGCGGTCGATCGGGTTCCAGTAGGACATGACCAGAGTCGGGGCCCCCGTCGCGGCGACGGCCTCGACGGTGCGGATCACGTCCTGCGTCGTGACCCCGCCGCGCAGGGCCGCATCCGCCGCATCCTGGATCACCGGACCGTCCATGGTGGGGTCGGAGTAGGGCAGGCCGACCTCGACGACGTCGACTCCCGCCGCCACCATGGCCCGCATGGCCTCGATCGCCCCGTCCACCGTCGGGAATCCCGCGGGCAGATAGCCGACCAGCACCGACCGCCCCTCCTCGCGGGCCGCCGCGAACACTGCGTCCAACCGACTCTGCACCGTGCGTCCGTTCCGTCGGGCCCGAGGGCCGATGTGTCCTGTCTTTGGTTGCGCCGGTCCCGAGGCAGGGTCCCTCAGGATCCTCCCTCAGGGTTCCTCAGGCCGGCCCCCGCCGGACCGCCGGCGGGGCCCCCGCCGGCATCGGCCTCGTCTAGGAGGTCGAACCAGCGGGCGGCGGTGTCGACGTCCTTGTCCCCCCGACCGGAGCAGTTGACGACGACGACCGCGCCCGGACCGAGCTCCCGGGCGACGTCGAGGGCACCCGCGAAGGCGTGCGCGCTCTCGATCGCGACCAGGATGCCCTCGGTACGGGCCACCAGCGCGAGCGCCTCCATCGCGGCGGTGTCGTCCACGACCCGATAGCTCGCCCGACCAGTCTCGTGCAGCAGGGCATGTTCGGGGCCGATGCCGGGGTAGTCCAGACCCGCCGAGATCGAGTGGGAGACCTGGGTCTGCCCGAACTCGTCCTGCAGCAGGAACGTCCGCATGCCGTGCAGCACGCCCGCGGAACCGCCGGCGATCGCCGCGGCGTGCCGACCGGTGGTGACCCCGTCCCCCCCGGCCTCGCAGCCGATCAGCGCGACCTCGACGTCGGGGATGAACGGGTGGAAGATGCCCATCGCGTTCGAGCCGCCACCGACGCAGGCGACGACGGCGTCGGGCAGCCGGCCGACACGGTCGAGCACCTGGGCGCGGGCCTCGACCCCGATGATCCGCTGGAAATCGCGGACCAGCATCGGGAACGGGTGCGGGCCCATCACCGACCCGATGCAGTAGTGGGTCGTGCCAACGGTGGCCACCCAGTCGCGCATGGCCTCGTTGATGGCGTCCTTCAACGTTCGGCTGCCGGACGTGACCGCGACGACCTCGGCGCCGAGCAGGCGCATCCGGGCGACGTTGAGGGCCTGCCGGCGGGTGTCCTCCTCGCCCATGTAGACGACGCAGTCCAGGCCGAGCAGAGCGCAGGCGGTGGCCGTGGCAACACCGTGCTGACCGGCTCCGGTCTCGGCGATGACCCGGGTCTTGCCCATCCGCCGGGTCAGCAGGCACTGCCCGAGGACATTATTGATCTTGTGGGAACCGGTGTGCGCGAGGTCCTCACGCTTGAGCAGGATGCGGGCACCGCCAACGTGCGCGGTGAGCCGGTGGGCGTCGGTGAGCGGAGTGGGCCGGCCCGCGTAGCTCGCCAGCAGCTCGTCCAGTTCCGCGGTGAAGCCGGGATCCACCCTGGCCGCCGCGTAGGCCGCGGTGAGCTCGTCCATCGCTGCCATGAGGGCCTCGGGGACAAAGCGACCACCGAAACGCCCGAAGTGCCCCGAGGAGTCGGGGAACGCCTGCCAGCTCGACGCGTCCAGACGGGCCGGACCGGAGCTCGACGGCGTCCCGGTTCCGGCGGCCGCGGGGCGAACTGACTCGGCAGCGGTTCGGATGGTCACGGTGCGACTGTATACTTGTCTTCCG
>NZ_CDWRCL010000281.1:0-4470 GCF_977927575.1 Frankia sp. CcCS3 | reverse complement strand
CCGCGTCCTCCTCGATCGCGGCGGTCAGCTTCGAGCCCACGGCCGTCCGGAAGGCCACCGCCTCCCCGTCCATCACGTAGTTCACCGGCAGCACGAGGACCTCCCCGTCCGCCCGGAACGCCACCCGGCCGAGCTGCTCGTTCCCGAGCAGCCACAGGCAGGTTGCGGGGGACAGCACCCCGCCACCGGCATGGTCGAAGGCGAATGCCACCCTGATGCTGGTCCCGGTGGTCTGGGTCGGTGTCTGCGTCGTGGGCATGGCCAGCTCGGTCCGATCGGTCGGTGAAGCCACGGTGACGAGCGCCGGCGCGCCCGCGTTCGGCGGGGTCATCGCGTCATCCCCCTCGTTCTGGGTCGTCGGCGTACCTCCACTTCTGAACGGTAGTCGGACGGGGCGAGCGCGGGCAGGGCCGGTCGTCGCGCCGGCGCGGGTCGTCCGACCGGGGGATGGCCTGCCGGCGGTCCGCACCGGCCCGCGGGGAAGGCGTTCGCCACGCGGGCCGGTGCGGTGGTTACGCGGCCGGCTCGATATCCGGTATCTGCGCGGCGCGGAACGTCACCTCACGCCGCAGCCGGAACCCGAGCGACTCGTAGAGCCGGATCGCGTTCGTGTTGGTCGCCGCGGCGTGCAGGAACGGTGTTTCCCCGCGGGCCCGGATGCCCGCGGCGACCGCGCGGACGAGCCGGGTCGCGAGGCCTTGGCCCCGGTGGCCCGCGTCCGTGCAGACGGCGCTGATCTCGGTCCAGCCGGGCGGGTGCAGCCGTTCCCCGGCCATCGCCACCAGCGTGCCGTCCCGCCGGATGCCGAGGTACGTGCCGAGCTCGATCGTGTGGGGCAGGAACGGCCCGGGTTTGGTGCGTTCGACCAGCGCGAGCATCTCCGGCACGTCCGCGGGCCCCAGCCGCACGGCCTCCTCGTCCGGGAACGCGTCGACCCCCTCGTCCACGAGCTGCGCGCCGTCGAAGCTTGCCTCTTCCCAGCCGGGCGGCGGGGAAGCGTCGATGCCGGTGAACGGCACGATCGCGCCCGGGCCGAGCATCGCTGCGGCGTTGCGCCAGGTGCCCTCGTCGGGCACGTCCGGCAGGGCGACGAACGGTGACACGTTGACCGGGTAGCGCAGCACGTCACCGACCCGCTCGGCGAAATGCGCGTGCGGACCCAGGAGGGAGGAACGGACGGGGTTGTTCAGCACGTGCTGGCCGGTCACGTGCCGCCTGGGCTCCTGCCGGTCGGGCTCCTGCCGGTCGGGGACATGGCGTCGGGGAACGGCAAGCTCGGTCACGCGGCGATCTCGATCACGATCTTGCCGCGGGCGTGGCCGTTCTCCACCGCGCGCAGCGCCGCCGGGGCTTGGTCCAGCGGGAAGGTTGCGGTCACGAGCGGGTCCAGCGCGCCGTCCACGACCAGCTGGGCGACCGCGTCGAGCACGCGGCTGTCCCGGGCCCGCTGGACCGTCGTCCCGCCGTGCCGGTCGCTCGCCCCGGACAAGGCTGTGACGAGCTTCGACCGGTCCGCGAGGACCTCGACGACGTCGTCCAGCGTCTCGCCCCCGACGAGATCGTAGATTCCGTCGACCCCCCTGGGCGCGGCGGCCCGCACCCGGTCCGCGATGCCGGGGCCCGGCTCGACGTGCGCGACGCCGAGGGCCTCGACGAAGTCCTTCTTGCCGGCGCTCGCGGTGCCGACGACCGTCAGGCCCGCCTGCCGGGCGATCTGCGCAGCGGCCACTCCCACGCCGCCACCCACACCGGTGATCAGCAGGGTGGCGCCGGGCGGCAGGGCCAGCTGGTGCACGCCGTCGTAGGCGGTCGCCGCCGCGACCGGCAGCGTCGCCGGCTTGCGCGCGCTCTCCCCGGCGGTCAGCACCGTGTACTCGGCGTAGCCACCGCCCGGCGCGCTGCCGAACACCTCGTCGCCGATGGCGAATCCGTCGACGTCCGGGCCCACCTGCGTCACCACGCCGGCGGCCTCCACTCCGAGTACGACCGGAAACACGGCTGGCGGGGCGGCCGGCAGCCGCAGGCCGCCCCGCAGCTTCCAGTCCACGGGGTTGACCCCGGCGGCACGTACCGCGATCGTGAGCTGACCCGGCCCGGCTACCGGGATCGGGAGGTCGGCGAATGCCTCCACCTCCGGACCGCCGTGGTCGCTGTAGACGTACGCCTTCGGCACCACAACCACCGTTCCCTTCGCCGTTTCCCCTGGCCGTCCCGCCGCGGCCGTCCCGCCGCGCCGAGACCTCCGCGATATCCGCGATCGGCGTCTACGCCGACCGCGGTCACCTACAACACCGGGCCGGGCCGCCACCTTCCGGCGGTGGCCGGCACCGGGGCGGCGGCGCCTGCCGCGGTCAGGCCGATAGTCAGATTCTGGTTCTGTTCGACGTCGAAGAAGGGCCGAAGAAGATCGAAGGAGGTCAGGGAGGTCAGGGAGGTCAGGAGAGGCCTGGGAGGCCGGGAAAGGCCGGATGAGGCCGGGGAGACCTGGGCAGGTGCGATCCCGGCCTACTCACGCCCGGCGTCGGCGCCACTCCTTGGTGAGCAACTCGTAGGACCGCACCCGGTCGGCGTGCTGGTGGGTGATCGTGGTGATGGCGAGCTCGTCGGCCCCGGTCGCCTGGGCCAGCTGCTCGAGCCGGTCGGCGATGGTTCGCGGGGACCCGACGAGCTGGGTGGTGACCCGGTCCTCGACGAGCGCGCGGTCGGCGTTGCTCCAGGCGTGCGCCGCGGCCTGCTCCGGGCTGGGGAACGGGATGGCCCCGGCGCCGGAACGGATGCTGCGGACCCACAGGCCGTAGCCGGCGGCCAGCCGTGCGGCGCTCGCATCGTCCTCCCCGACGACGACGTCCGCCGAGACCGACACGTACGGCTCGGCGAGTTCCGCCGACGGCCGGAACGCGGCCCGGTAGGCGTCGACGGCATCGAGCACGGTGCTGGGGTTGTGGTGGTAGGAGGCCGCGAACCGCAGCCCGCGCTCGCCGGCGACGGCGGCGCTCGATCCGCCGGATGCCCCGAGGATCCAGACCTGCACGTTCGCGCCCTCACCGGGGTAGGCGTGCGCCTGGAGGCCGTCGGCCGAGCGATAGGTTCCGCGCAGCAGCGCGAGGACGTCGTCGATCTGCTCGGCGTAGTCCGGGGTGTAGGCGCTCGGCTGCTGCAGCAGCGACAGCATCAGCCCCAGCCGCGACGAGCCGAGCAGCCCGCGGAAGCCGTAGCGATTGGGGATCAGCAGGCCGTTCTCGGCCCGCTGCTCGATGCTGTGGTCCGCCCCGCCGAGCCCGGCGGAGTAGGCCGCCGCCGCCGAGATCAGGCTTCGTTCGGCTGCCGGGTCGTTCACCGGCCCGCCGGGCCCGGGGGCCGGCCGGCTGGGCGAGCGTCCGATCCCGAGGTCGAGGCGGCCCGGGTGCAGGGCGTCGATGAGGCCGAACTCCTCAACCACCGACAGCGGGGTGCGGTGTCCGGCCTGCACCCCGGCCGACCCGAGCCGGATGGTCCTCGTCGCTCCGGCCACCAGGGCGATGGCGACGGCGGGGGAGACGCCGAGGACGCCGGGATTGAGGTGATGTTCCGCGAACCAGTAGCGTTCGTACCCGAACTCCTCCGCCCGCCGGGCCAGATCGACGGTGTTGCGCAGTGCTTCGCCGTTCGTGCCGCCATCACTGACCGGGACGAGGTCGAGGACGGCCAATGGGATCTCACTCATCGCGAACCTTTCAGGTCGGTCGGCTCGTCTCTCACTGTGGCTGTCCGGCGGCACCGTCGTCGGCGGGCCGGGGGCGCAGCGCCGCGCCGTCGAGGGTGGGGAGCGCGGCGAGCAGGCTGCGGGTGTACTCGTGGCGGGGGTTTGCGAACAGCTCCTCGACGTCTCCGGCTTCCACGACCCGCCCGTCCTTCATCACCAGGACCCGGTCGCTGACGTGGTAGATCACGCCGAGGTGATGGGAGATGAAGACGTAGGAGATCCCCAGCCGCGCCTGCAGATCGGCCAGCAGGTCGAGCACCTGCGCCTGGATGGAGACGTCGAGGGCGGAGACCGGCTCGTCGCAGATGATGACCCGCGGTCGCGGGGCGAGCGCCCGGGCGATCGCGACCCGTTGGCGCTGCCCCCCCGACAGCTGGCGCGGCCGGCGGTCGAGCACGCTCTCGTCCAGCCCGACCTGCTCGATCAGTTCGAGGACGCGGGCCCGGCGCGCGGCGCGGCGAACCCCCTGCACCGCCAGCGGCTCGCTTCACAGCTCCCTCGGCTCAGGCCCGGGAGTACGGGCCCGCGCTTGCCGCACCCGGGGGCACGGCCGTGTCCTCATCCGGGGCACCCCTTCGCGAACGAGGGTTGCCGGTCAACAAGCCAGGGCTGAACGTTGGCGCTCGTGACAGCTCGGTCAACCATCAGCCAAGCGGCTGATCTGACAAACCTAGGTCCTGTTTGGGAAGTTTATCGGGGCAGCCATTCGTTGATCGCGGCGATGGTGA
>NZ_CDWRCL010000280.1:0-4482 GCF_977927575.1 Frankia sp. CcCS3 | reverse complement strand
GCTGTGGGACTCAGCGGCCGGCGGCGGCGAGTCGCCGGTGCGCCGGTCGCTGTCCTACGGCGAGCTGGCCGCCCGGGCGACGGCGGTGGCCGGCGCCCTCGCCGCCCGGGGCGTGCGGCCGGGGGACCTGGTCGGCGTCAGCTTGCCGAAGGGACCGGACCAGGTCATCGCCGTCCTCGGCGTGCTGGCGGCCGGGGCGGCCTACGTGCCGGTCGGGGTGGACCAGCTGCCGGCCCGGGTCGCGCGGATCGTCGCCACCGCCGGCTTCCGCACGGTCATCACCACGCCGTCCGCGGCGTCATCCGCAGCGCCTCCCGGGCCGGACTGGCCAGCCGGGGTGTCCCCGCTCACCCTCGACGACGCGCTCGCCGCCGGCCCGTCCGCCCCGCCCGGCACACTCACGTTGAGCGCGGCCGACGATCCCGTCCGCCTGGACGAACCGGCCTACGTTCTGTTCACCTCGGGCTCGACCGGTCAGCCGAAGGGAGTCGAGGTCGGCCACCGGGCCGCGATGAACACCATCGACGACCTGGTCGACCGGCTCGGCCTCGGCCCGGGCGACCGGACGCTGGCCGTCTCGGCCATCGACTTCGACCTGTCGGTCTTCGACATCTTCGCCCCGCTGTCATCCGGCGGCGCGGTGGTGATCGTGGACGAGGAGTCCCGCCGCGAGGCCGCCCGCTGGGCCGAGCTTATCGCGGCCCACAGCGTCACGATCCTCAACTGCGTGCCGGCCGTGCTGGACCTGGTCCTGGCCACCGGGGTGCCGCTGGGCGCCAGCCTGCGCGCGGTGCTTCTGGGCGGTGACCGGGTCGGCGTCGACCTGCCCGGCCGGCTCGAGGCGGCCGTCCCCGGCTGCCGGTTCCTCGGGCTCGGCGGCACGACCGAGACCGCCATCCACTCCACCGTGTGCGAGGTCGTCGGGGGTGGGCCGGTGCCGCCCGAATGGCGCTCGGTGCCCTACGGCACCCCGCTGCGCAACGTCCGGCTGCGCGTGGTCGACGCCCTGGGCCGCGACTGCCCCGACCACGTCGCCGGCGAGCTGTGGATCGGCGGGGCCGGCGTCGCCCGCGGCTACCGGGGTGACCCGGAGCGCACGGCCGACCGGTTCGTCACCCACGGCGGCGAGCGATGGTACCGCACCGGCGACCTCGCCCGCTACCTCCCGGACGGCACCGTCGAGTTCCTGGGCCGCCGCGACCACCAGATCAAGATCAGAGGCTTCCGGGTGGAGCTGGGGGAGATCGAGGCGGCGCTCGCCTCGCTGCCCGGCGTCCGGGCCGGGGTGGCCGTGCTGACCGGCGGCGCGGAGCTGACCGGCGGCGCGGACGGGCGTCCGAGCGCGCTCGGGGCCGTCGTCGTTCCGGACGCGGGGGATGGCCCGGTTGACCCTGCCGACCCGGTTGACCCGGCGGCGGTCCGGGCCGGCCTGCGGGCCGTCCTGCCGCCGCACATGGTGCCCGACCGGGTCGTCGCGGTGGCCGAACTCCCGCTGAGCGCCAACGGGAAGATCGACCGTAAGGCGGTCGGCGCCATCCTCGAACGCGATCTCGACGGAACGCGGCCGGCCGCGGCCCCGCCAGGATCCGACCTGGAACGGGTAATCCTCTCGGTCTGGCGGGAGGCGCTGGGCCTCGACGAGTTCGGGGTCACCGAGGAGTTCTTCGCCCTCGGTGGCGACTCCGTGCTCGCCACCGCCGTGGTGGCCCGGCTGCGCGACGAGCTCGACACCGGCGACGTGTCGGTCCGAATGCTGTTCGGCGCGCCGACGGTCGCCGCGCTCGCGCGGGACCTGCGCGCGGCCGAGCCCACGCCCGGGCGGCTCGACCGCGTCGCGGCGATCGCCTGGGAGATCGCCGGCCTCTCCGACGACGAGATCGAGGAGCGGCTGCTCGGCCCGGCCGATCCCTCCGGCGCGACCGCCGCCGCCGGGACCGAACGGTGAGCGCCCCGCCGGTCACCGGTCCGCCAGTCGAGCCGGGCGCGGCGGACGGCTGGGTCCGCTGGCCGGACGAGTTCGCCCGCCGCTACGTGGACGAGGGCTACTGGCGGGGCGCCCCGCTCGGCGATCGTCTCCGGGCCTGGGCCTGCCGGTCCGGCTCGGCCACCGCCGTCGTGGCCGGTCCGCCGGCCCGGCCGGTCCGGCTCTCCTACGCCGACCTCGACCGGGCCGCCGATGACCTGGCCGCCGGCCTCGCCCGGCTCGGCCTCGCCCCCGGAGACCGCGTCCTGGTCCAGTTGCCCAACCGCGCCGAGTTCGTGACGCTGCTGCTCGCGCTGCTCCGGCTGGGCTCGATCCCGGTGCTCGTGCTGCCCGCGCACCGCCGGGTCGAGATCGAGCACCTGGCCCGGCTATCCGGCGCCGTGGCCTACGCCATCCCGGACACGCACGAGGGTTTCGATCATCGGGCGCTGGCCCAGGAGATCGTCGCCACGGTCCCGTCGGTGGGTCATGTGCTGGTGGCCGGTGAGGCCGGTCCGTTCACCGGCCTCGACGCCGTAGCGGCGGCCGGGGCCGCCGCTCGGGCCGGCGGGCAGGCCGCGCCACCACCGGTGCCCGAGCCGGCCGGCGTCGCGGTGCTGCTCATCTCGGGCGGCACGACCGGCAAGCCCAAGCTTATCCCGCGCACTCACTGGGACTACGCGTACAACGCGGAGGCCAGCGCCCGGCTGTGCGGGCTGACCAGCGACGACGTCTACATGGTCGCGCTGCCCGCCGCGCACAACTTCCCGCTGGCCTGCCCGGGCATCCTGGGAGCGCTCGGCGTCGGCGCGACGGTGGTCCTGGCGCCATCCCCCAGCCCCGAGATCGTCTTCGAGCTCATCGCCCGGGAACGGGTCACGGTGACCGCCCTCGTCCCGGCCCTGGCCCGGATCTGGGTCGACGCCGCCGGATGGGAGGGGCCGGACACCGCCAGCCTGCGCCTGCTCCAGGTCGGGGGCGCCCGCCTGGACGCCGAGCTGGCCCGGCGCATCCCGACGGTCCTCGGCCCGCGCGTTCAGCAGGTCTTCGGCATGGCCGAGGGGCTGCTGAACTACACCCGCCCGGACGAGGACGACGAGCTCGCCTTCACCACCCAGGGCCGCCCGCTCGCGCCCGCCGATGAGATCCGGATCGTTGACCGCGACGGCGCCGACGTGGCGCCCGGCGAGATCGGCGAGCTGTGGACCCGCGGCCCCTACACCGTGCGCGGCTACTACCGGGCCGTCGAGCACAACGCGACCGCGTTCAGCCCCGACGGCTTCTACCGCACCGGCGACCTCGTCCGGCTGACGGCCAGCGGCAACCTGGTCGTCGAGGGACGGCTCAAGGACGTCATCAACCGGGGCGGCGAGAACGTCTCCGCCACCGAGCTCGAGGAGCACCTGCTCGCCCACCCGTCGATCGCCCAGGCCGCCGTCATCGCAGCGGCGGACGAGCAGGTCGGCGAGAGCGTCCGCGCGGTGGTCGTCCCGAGGCCCGGGGCGACGCTGACCCTCAAGGCGGTCAAGGCGTACCTGCGCGAGCGCGGGCTGGCCCGCTTCATGCTCCCCGACCTGCTCACGATCGTCGACACGTTACCGCTCACCCCCGTCGGAAAGATTGACAAGCGGGAGCTGCGCCGCCGTCTCGGTTAGCGCCGCCGGGCGACGGCGCGGGCGCGGGCCCTCAGCCACGCCCGCCTCCCCTAGGCCGTATCGGAAGCCGCACCGCTGGAAGCCGCACCACTGGAAGGACGTGCATCGTGGCGAGTCCCGACTCCGCGCAGCGCAAACGCGAGCTGCTCCGCCGCCGGCTGGCGGCCGAGCGACTGACGCGCGAGCCAGCCAGCGGCGCCGGCCCCCGGCCGCGACGGGAGCCCGGCCGGGGCTACCCGGCCAGCCCGGGACAGCGCCGGATGTGGTTCCTGTCGCGGCTCGACCCGGGCAGCGCCGCCTACACGATCTCAGCCGGGTTCGAGCTGACCGGCCCGCTCGACGTCGATGCGCTGCGCCGGGCGCTGCTCTCCGTCGCCCGCCGGCACGAGATCCTCCGCACGACCTACCGGGTCACCCCGGACGGGCAGCTCGAGCAGGTGCTCCGGGACGACATCGAACCGGCGTGGCTCAGCGTGGACCTGACGACCGTGCCCGCCGAGGAGCGGGAGGAGCGCGCACGGGAGATCGCGCTGCGCGCGGCCCGGCGCCCGTTCGACCTCACCGCCGAATCGCCGCTGCGGGTCACCGTGCTGCGCCACGGCCCGCTCCGGCACCTGCTCGCGGTGGCCGCCCACCACATCGCCTGGGACGACGTGTCCTGGGACGTCTTCTTCGGTGACCTGCTGGCCGCCTACGACCGCCGGGACGGCGACGGCCCGCCCGCCACCGTCTCGTTCATCGACGCGGCGGGGCCGGCAGCCGAGACGGCTGCCCGCCCGGCCGGGCTGGCCTACTGGCGGGAACGGCTGCTCCCGCTGGCCGATCCGGTACGCCTGCCCGAGCCGAGCCCAGATGACCCGCAGC
>NZ_CDWRCL010000279.1:0-4538 GCF_977927575.1 Frankia sp. CcCS3 | reverse complement strand
ACCAACATTACGCACAGTTACCAAACTGGCTGGGGTCTCACGCCCACCCCGGTTAACTTCGAAGACCCCGTATACGTTGCGGACGAAGAGCATAGCGACCGCCACCGACATCACGGCCGCGGGGACGAGCGCCGCGACAACGAGCGCGCCGAAGACGACGTCGGTGGCAACCGGCGGGGCCAGCTGCTGGACGAGCAGCGGGACAGCTGCTTCGGCCTGCCCGCGGGATGCGCGTACCCCCGCGGCCAAGGCGGCAACGCCGAGCAGCCCGAAGAGTCCGAGCAGGCCGGCAGGGTGACCGCCGAGCGGCGCAGGACGTCGGGGTTCTTCGCCGCGAAGGCGGCGGTGAGCACGTGTGGGTACACCAGCAGGGCCATCGCCGAGCCGAGCACGAGGCTCGCGAACGCGGCGAACGTCGACGGCTCCAGCGTGAGTGACGGATCCGGCAAGCCGTCCGCGGCCATGTTCCGCCGTGCCGCAGCAAAGATCTCGCCGGGTCCGCCGAGCCTGGCTAGGACGAGTCCGACCACGGCGAAGACCGCCAGGAAGATCAGAATTCCTTTGGCGACCGAGACGAGTGCCGGAGCGCGGATGCCGCTGTGATAGGTCGCGACGGCGAGCACCCCGAACACCGAGGCCAGCACCAGGTCGCCGGGCAGCCCAGGCGGGATGAGGCCGCCGGCAACGAGCACCGCGCGGACGCCGACCAACTGCAGCGCGATGTACGGCGTGGTGGCCACGATTCCGGTCAGCGCCACGGCGAGCGCGAGCAGCGGCGACCGGTGGCGTTCCCGCACGTAGTCGCCCACCGTGACGTAGCCGTGGCGCCGAGCCGTCTCCGCCAGACGTGGGAGGAGCACGAAGGCTAGCGGATAGACGATGATCGTATAGGGCAGCGCGAAGAAGCCGAGAGCGCCCACCCCGTAGACGAGGCCGGGCACCGCGGCGAAGGTATATGCGGTGTAGATCGTACCGCCGAGCAGGAACCAGGTCAGAACGCCACCGAACGGGCGCCCTGCGAGCGCCCACCCTTCCGGCGAGGGGAGCTCGTCCCGCCGATAGAACGCGCGCGTCTTTACCGATAGTAACGAAGTGCCTGCTATCACGACGGTGAATCCCGCCACGGTCGTCCCGTCGGCCATCCGAACACCCTCCGTTACACGCGGCTTCCCGTGCGGCGCGGCGAGGTTGCCGGTGGAAGCCCGCCCGGTCGTCCCGCCCGGTCCTTATTCCAGTTGCGCACCGAGCCGGCGCGGTTGACACGACATCCATCCCGAAACAAGCCGTAAACTTCTAGCTCACCAAGTCGTAAACCGCGGAGGCGCGGCGAGCAACTCTCCCGGTGACACCATCGCGGCCTGCGTGACCACCCGGCCTGGGTACCTGGGCCAGGCGGTGGCTTATCACCAGGAAGATCAAAATGCAGGGAGATCAGGATGTGGCACGATGAGCAGGGCCGGGACACCCAGCGGGGTGCCCCGGCGAACTCCGCGGCAGGCGTCCCGGCAGCGCCCGTGCCTGCAACAGGCCGGCCGGCCGCCGGTCGTCCGGCCCGCGCGGCGGCACGTCGGCGGCGAACCGCCGCGGTCGCGTGCCTCGGGACACCGTTCGCAGCCCTGCTGGCGGTCCCGCTTTATGCGCAGGATGAGCCACGGCTGGCCGGGGTGCCGTTCTTTTACTGGTATCAGCTTGCCTGGGTGCCCTTAAGCGCGCTGCTGACCGCCGCCGCTTGGCGGCTGCACAGTCGGGGGACGGCGCCGGAAGGCCTGCGATGATCCGGTTCACCGACCGGGCCCGCGCGGCGCTCCGCGAGGGCGAGGTAGTCGTTTTTGACTGGGCCCCGCTGGGGCTGTGCTGCGCCTGCACCGGTCAACTGTGGCTGCGCACCGCGCCGCGGGCGCTCGTGCCGCGGCACCGGGGCTTCCGCCCGGTGGACGCGGATCCCGGTGGCAGCGCCGTAGCCCATCCACTCGCCTATCCGTTCCTCCTGGGCCGCGATGTCACAGTCGGCTGCCGCTCGCGGCTCGGCTTCCGGCACTTCAGCACCGACCTGCCGCCCGATGTCGGGCTCGCTGACCTGCTCGGCCGGGCCGCTCTCGCCAAAGGACGCCTCGTATGACTACCCGTCTCGATACTGCCGGAACCGGCCTTCCGTCTGGCGGCGGTCGTGGGCCTGGCCTTGGCCGGAGGACCGGCCGGCTCCGTTCGATAGCCATCTGGACCACGGTGTCGGCGGCCGGCGCGATCAGCTGGGCTGTGCTCGCGATGTCCCGCCACGAGTCGATCTCTGCGGCGTGGATCCTGCTCGCCGGCCTGGGATCCTTCGCCATCGCCTACCGCTTCTACGCCCGGTTCATCGCAAACCGGGTGCTGCGGGTGGATGACAGCCGGGCGACGCCGGCCGAACGCCTCGACAACGGCGTCGACTACCAGCCGACCGACCGGCGGGTCCTGTTTGGCCACCACTTCGCTGCCATCGCCGGGGCCGGTCCGCTCGTCGGCCCGGTGCTCGCCGTACAGATGGGGTATCTGCCCGGGACGATCTGGATCATCGCCGGTGTTATTTTCGCCGGTGCCGTGCAGGACATGGTGACGTTGTTCTTCTCCATGCGGCGGGACGGCAAGAGCCTGGGCCAGATGGCGCGCGACGAGATCGGCCCGGTGGGCGGGACAGCGGCACTGGTGGCTGTCTTCGCCATAATGATCATTTTGCTGGCGGTGCTGGCGCTTGTCGTGGTGAACGCGCTCGCCGCCTCTGCATGGGGCACCTTCTCGATCGCAATGACCATCCCGATCGCCCTGTTCATGGGCATCTACCTGCGGGTGCTGCGACCCGGCCGGGTCGCTGAGGCCACCGCCGTCGGTGTCGCCGGACTGTTCGCGGCCCTTGTCGGCGGCCGCTGGATCCAGGACTCCGCCTTCGCCTCCGCCTTTACACTCAGCCCGAAGGCACTGGTCGCCTGCCTCGTCGGCTACGGCTTTGTCGCCTCGGTGCTGCCGGTGTGGCTCCTGCTTGCGCCCCGCGACTACCTCTCGACCTTTATGAAAGTCGGCACCATCGGGCTGCTCGCCATCGGCGTTCTCGTCGAATTTCCGGTACTTCAGGCGGACGCAATCAGTACTTTCGCGACCAGGGGAAACGGGCCGGTGTTCGCCGGCAGCCTGTTCCCGTTCCTCTTCATCACCATCGCCTGCGGTGCCCTGTCCGGATTCCACTCCCTCATCGCGTCCGGCACCACGCCG
This sequence comes from Frankia sp. CcCS3, assembly GCF_977927575.1. NCBI lineage: Bacteria > Bacillati > Actinomycetota > Actinomycetes > Frankiales > Frankiaceae > Frankia > Frankia sp. CcCS3. The sequence continues at coordinate 1,295 of NZ_CDWRCL010000279.1, read as the reverse complement.
AAGATGATCCAGAAGGAGTCCCAGGTCCGGCTCATCGGTTATGGGGCGATGCTGACCGAGTCCCTTGTCGCACTGATGGCGCTGATCGCGGCGGCGGTGCTCAGCCCGGGCCTCTACTACGCCATGAATGCGCCCGGTGGGGTCGTCGGCAAGACCGCGGCGTCGGCTGCGTCCGCGGTCACCAACCTCGGTTTCACCATCACCCCGGACGCCCTCGAATCCGCGGCCCGGGCCGTCGGCGAATCGACGCTGGTAGCCCGCACCGGAGGTGCACCGACGCTCGCTGTCGGCATGTCCAACATCCTTTCAGGCGCATTCGGGGGCGGTCGCCTCGCCGCCTTCTGGTACCACTTCGCGATCATGTTCGAGGCATTGTTCATCCTGACCACTGTCGACGCCGGCACCCGGGTCGGCCGATTCATGTTGCAGGACATGCTCGGGAACGTGTGGAAGCCAATCGGCCGGGTGAGCTGGTGGCCCGGGGTCTGGCTGAGCAGCGCGCTGGTGGTCGGCGCCTGGGGCTACTTCCTCTGGACCGGGGCAACCGACCCGCTCGGCGGCATCAACCAGCTGTTCCCGCTGTTCGGGATGGCCAACCAGATGCTTGCCGCCATCGCATTGGCGGTCGTCACCACCCTGTTCGTCAAGAGTGGGCGAGCGCGGTGGGCCTGGGTGCCCGGCGTCCCGCTCGGCTGGGATGTCGCCGTCACCTTCACCGCGGCCTGGCAGAAGGTTTTCTCGGACGATCCCAAGCTCGGCTTCTTCGCCCAACGGAACCGCTATGCCGACGCGCTCGACGAAGGCAGGGTTCTGGCGCCCGCGAAGAGCATCAGCGACATGCACAAAGTCGTCCAGAACTCGACCTTGGACGGGATCATGGCGATAGTGTTCGCCCTGCTGGTGCTCGTCGTGCTCGCCGATGCGGTACGGGTGTGCATACGGGCTGTCCGCACCCGGGTGCCGATACCCACTACCGAAGCGGACTATGTAGCCTCCCGTTTTGTCGCGCCCGGGGGATTGTTGGCGACCGCTGAAGAGCGCCGGCTGCTCGCGGATGCAGCCCAGGCGGCCGTGGCCCCTCAGCCCGAGCCCGTCACACCGCCGCTGCGCCGCTGACAACATCCCACGAAAATGGCGAGAGTTGAATCTGTTTGCGCCGAGGCGAGCTGGCGACGGCCATCAGGCCGGAACCCGCTCGTCCCGGCGCAAACAGTCAGCGCGGCGGCGTCGGTGCGGCCCTCAATCTAACCAGACAGGCCGTGCCCGTCGGCGGCGTCGACGAACACGTACGAGGG